>JAATVS010000371.1 GCA_014523695.1 Nitrososphaerales archaeon TH5895 | reverse complement strand
CTCCATTCATATGACAGCCTTTGATTAGTATTTGTGGAGGTTGAATCACCTTTGAGAATAACCTCCATACCTTCGTTTACAATCTGATCAACTCCGGCCATGGCCTTCATAGAAGTGCCATTCACAGATCCGTTCTCGGAGGGGCTGGTAGCATTTGTTTTTTGCGATTGGTTCTTGGACTGCGTAGAAATGGCGTCAAGTGTCCTAGGGGACAGCAAGACATTAGAATTAGATTGGTCAGGTATTTTGATATTCGTAGGGAAACCTCTAACAGGCAGTTCCGAAACTGTCTGATTCTGTGAACCAGGTGGAGAATTAGCTGTTGATTCAGTATTTACGACGTCACTAACCAAGACATGAACTATTCCATTATTACTCTTACCGTGCGCGTCTGAAACCGAAATTTCAAATTCAAGCGGGGTATCTTCAGACACATTAGGGGCCTTAAACTTCAGAATCGGCATATTGAGACCTTCAAGGATCTGAATTGGATGACTTGTCAGTTGTCTCCAAACATTTGATGCGATTAGCCCGTCTTGGGAATAACTTTGAGTTGCGTCGAGTATCACTAACGAACCTTCATCAACCTTAGTGTTATTATTTTCTACTTTAACTACAGGAGACAAATCTTGGACTGGTGTAGAAAGGGCAGATTTATCTCTAGTTTCTTCAAATGTAACTCTAGGAGATGGAGTAGGAAATATCAGAGGAATATCGTCGTCCCCTTCGCTCCTGGATTCTCGCTGTCGGACAACTTCCTCCGAAGGAGGATCTGGTAGCTCGTTAGACGGATTATCGACCGGCGCAAGCGAGCCAGATAAAGACAGGTTCTCGTGAGGAGGGATTATTACGGAGCTTGAAGTTACATTGTCCAAAGTAGAACTTGAATTGGTTGCATCAGGTATTATTACGGAATCATTAACGGGAGAAGGATCAGACATGGAGGACGGTTGGCTCTCATGGGGAGGGGTTATTACGGAGCTTGAAGTTACAACGTCCAAAGTAGAACTCGAATTGGTTGCATCAGGTATTATTACGGAATCATTAACGGGAGAAGGATCAGATATGGAGGACGGTTGGCTCTCACGGGGAGGGATTATCACCGGACCTGACGTTAAACTCCTAACGACTTCATCCTTCTTTACTACCTCAGGTTGATTGTCAAGGTCTGATGAAGTCAATTTGCTTCCAACGATTTCACTGATGTTGGTTGGAGAGATATTTTCCCTTGCAGAAGGTGAATTCAATACTTTAGTTATCGGAAATGAACTCGTTTCATTTTCATTTTCTGATGAGGTCAATTTGCTTCCAACGATTTCACTGATATTGGTTGGAGAGATATTTTCCCTTGCAGAAGGTGAATTCAATACTTTAGTTATCGGAAATGAACTCGTTTCATTTATGCCTGTAAAGTTTACGGAGTGGTACTTACTTATTTGATTATTATTGCCGTCTGAACAAAGCAGCCTGGCAGTTAACTTGTTTTCACCAACATTCAAATGCAAATTGGAGTTGAATAACCCTTCCCAAGCTGAGAAATCATCCGTTCCGTTTTGTCCTCTCGCAGAAGTTTTGACATAAGGGCTAACCCCATTAAGAAGAACCGACACATCGCAGTTGTTTGTAGAATTGTCCGTAGAAACTCCTTTAACTGTGAAATTTTGGGTATTTATGGGCATCTCTTGTTCCTTGGTGGGAGACAAAATCTTCACCCCATGGGGATTGTAAAGCTGTGAATAGGAATCCCCTGTGCTACAAAAAGCGGCTAAAAGGAATAAGCTCAAAGTTATAAGTGCGATAGTTTTGCAGTCTTTCAATTATCGGACCTTACTAGCAATTTAGAGGGGCGTATAAAAAAATTAGATGTAATCGGATTTAGGCAGAGAACAAAAATAACTTGACTATTTCATGTCACTGTCCAATTGGTGATGATTATTCCTTGTGATCACGCGTGAGTAAAGAGGAGTCATTCTGTTAACTTAATCTTGGTTCTCTTGTAATCTCATGCAGTACATCCTTGATGTAAGTACGAAGAGATGAACCTATTAGTGTGCCTGTCCGTGTTCTGCAAAACGACTATTCTAGAAATCTCACTTTCATCCATCACTTTGAATCCTGGAAGTTTTTCGCAAAGTTGTTCCGAGAATTCCCTAACCTCTTCCATTTCAAGCATATTTTGTCTCTCTAATCGCTGAGTTGACATGCCTACATGCATGTATGATTTTATTTCGATAAAATGGGGGTTCGCTATAGGTATTAGACCACAAAACTGACCTATTGTTTCATAATTGAAATTATGGCTTCTAACGAGAGTAATTCTAATTACAGTTCTCGTTTCACACCTAGAAAGAAACTGCAAACTCGTTAGCCATCTTTCCCATGCGTCTGGATGCCTCGGTCTATTTATCTTAGCAAAGCTAAACCTGTTCGTCGCGTTCGTAGACAAGTATAATTGGGTAGGAAGGGATTTTTCTTCTGCTAGTCGATCTAACATTTGAGGTTCTTGTCCATTAGTAACTAAAAATATAGATTTAGTCGTTGGTAATTTCTTTAGATATCTGATTAGTGCGGGTAATTTTGGGTACATGGTGGGCTCACCCGAGAGTGAGATTGCATAGTGTTGGGGAAATAAGGATTCATCAAGCTTGCCCTTATCGTACTTCTTATGACCATAAAACCCAGTCAAAAGCCTTCTTCTTTCTTGGAGAAGATTTTCTACGATAGCGTCTGGCTCGTCCACTAAGTTTTCAGGCATCATGAGAGTATCATAGAATTCAGTAGGTCTCCAGCAATAGACACAGCGATTTTCGCAGTTTAGCGCTGTTGGAGTCATTTCCATGCACCGATGGGTCGAGATGCCGTAAAATTTACGTTTGTAACAATCTCCTTCGTGCGCAAAAGATTTCTTGGTCCAGTGACAAAGCTCTACTGCTGAATGGTTATACACCCCATACTTTGCGTTTAGTAGTTTAGATCTCGCATTTGAGTCGATCTGGATTAGATTGTTATCTGAATTGTGGGAAGTGTACTCTCCTGAGCAGCTCATGCTAGGTGCGATCAAGACTATGCATCGAGATTTAAGTCTTTAAGTCGAAGACGCAGATCCCGAATATCAACATTGAAGATCATTTATTATCACACTTTTTAGTCTACCATAACAAAGGGACTGGGCGTGATTTTATTTAATTTTCAATATTTACGGAAAAAACCGTCATCGCATAAATCATTCACCATGCTTGTGGATAACATGTTCTTTCGGATTTTGGCTGCCAGAGCCGAGAATAAGGAACAATCGAATATTGTTATCAGATATTTCTATCTAGAAATTATATATAGCACCATATTTGCACTTGATATAAAGTGGCCTTCGTAGTATAGCCTGGTCAGTATAGGCGGCTGTGGACTACATATGATAAATGCTTTGAGACAGACACCGCTTGAGGAGGGTTCAAATCCCTCCGAAGGCCCCTTATTCATCGTACCTTCCCTATCTAACATGTCACACTTCAATCATATTACGATATTATCTTAGACTCACAAACCATTGACCGGATTGGACTCTATCAAAATCCATCCATAGTGGTATTGATCATGAACGTACCTCACCTCTCTTAGATTAGGTCTTATTTTTCTTCTCTTCAAGGCCAAAAGTAATCCAGTCCGGAGAGATGCTCCCCATTTCCTTGCGAGTGAGTCAGTCTCATCCCCTCTTGGCAGGAGTATTCTTACACTAAAGCCGTCCATGGAACTATTTTTTTCGATAAAATCCACTAATTGAGTCACAATACTAGTTACTTCTAGGCCGTTACTGACCTTAAATGTCTTGGAAACCTGGAGCGTCCGATAAAAATCAGGATTTGTTGTCATAATTATGCCTTTATAAAATGAGCGCTAAGAACTAAATCACTATTATTCGGCATGCTGTTCATATCAATGATTAGACACACGCTTTTTTTGGATCTGGGTCTGATTAAAAGTTTTCAGGCATACATCTGATCCCAACTATGGAGTTGTGCTTAGACCTGAAGAAACTTTTAGGTTCAACGGAGATAGGCGCGGTTGGTCGTTAGCATCGCTAGGTTTTCTGACCAATTATTGATCAAGCACTTTCATTGTAAAATCTCCTAACGTCTATTAATTACGTACATTTACCATAACAAAGGAAATTTTATGAAACAATACTTATTGCAAAGGTAAATTATGACCAGCATATATATGCCCAACTCATTAAAAAATTTCGATGATAGTTCAAAATATTATGCCTCTCAAAATAGAATATCAGCCTGGACACCCCGATTTATTTCGTCTCCTCACTACCATAATGAGTAGCCCATCAATCGCATAGATGCAAGAATATTGGAATAGATGAAAATCAAGCAATAGAAAAAAGTTCGAAAATTTAAGGGAATGCCGGAGGCGGGACTTGAGCCCGCGACCTTTCGATTATGAGTCGAACGCTCTGACCAAGCTGAGCTACCCCGGCAAGCTCAGCGTTGCGTTCAGCAATTGATGGCCTTCTCTAATAAAGATATCTCCCCATGCCAGTTGGCACTATTCCTACCTACAAAAGACCATAGTTCAAGATTTTAAAAATTAACCTAGACATCGGAGATACTTGGATCCATTTTGTACGCTCCTTCGATATTACGATAGAGAATATTTAAGTGGAGACAGGCTATGTCAGCCTAGCTGAGGGAATGCATATGATCGATAGATCCACCTATCTAGGTCTCGTCATCCTTACTAAATAAAATGGCCTCTGGGTTTATGATACATACTGGGGTACCCTGTAAGGCCGAGTCTTCCGCTGCGGTTGTTGTGAGTTGCTCTCTTTCAAAAAGATCGTCCCTCGAAATGATCCCAAGAACAGATGAATTTGAGCTAACAACAATTTGACGAATGGCGTGTTTATCCATTATAGATAAGGCCTCTTGCACGGTGGCAGCAGGGTCCACCGCTATTATAGGAGTATTCATGATCTCTTCAAGCCTCACTTTTGATGGATTCTTCCCTTGAGACAATACCTTGAACAGAATATCTGTTTTAGTTACAATACCTACCGCTTCCCCTCCTCTTGAAAGTAGAACACACTTTGTTTGTCTTTCCTTCATCAATCTTATGGCCATATCAGCAGAATCATCGCAGTTTGCCATTGCAACATTTGAATCAGCGAGTTTTTTAGCAGGTGACATTAGCAAAAATGACATACTCGTGGGTTCTGCTGAAATTTCATTCATGTTCTACAATAAGAGATCAAATATTTATACTTTGAAAGATTTTATCAATGTACTAGTAGACCAAAATATCTGCAATTTACAAGTTACAGTTCATAACCAGAATTCTTTTCATGCTTTCATTATCTTCTGGAATATTTGAGGTTGACAATATCACGCAGTTGGATGAAATGACATGCTGTGAACTGTTTAGCTTTTAGCCAAACTCTCTTCTTGAATTACGGTATCAGATTTCTGGTAGCTCAATTCCTCAACTTCAGGAAGAAATTGTTGCAGTTCGACATTAGAATATGTCTCAACCCATCTAAATTTACGTTGTAAAGTTGAAGTAAATACCCTTTTCCAATCAAGTTCTACATGGCTCATCCATGATTTCAAGACTCTAGGGTCAATATAGTTTCGAAGTGACGTCCCAAGGTTATAATCACGAGTTTCCTTTTGCAGTCGCAGCATTATTTGGACTTTTTCCAATCTGTCCATCATTCTTTTCTTCTGTAAATCGGATTTCCATTTATGAGAAGCGATATCGTTCTCAATTTTTCTAATCGCCTCTTGCTTTTTTTCCACAGAATTTTGAAACCTTTCAAGGGCCAGTTTGCTAGCAGGGTTGTTTGCATCAATTCCCTTCTTATGGTTACACGTAACTGCCGCGACAAGATTTGCTGACTTGGCCACATAAATTTTCTCCATCTCAGATGACCTTTTATCTACTGATATTGGAGGACGAGCTAGCGCCTCTTTTACAATTTGGGTAGCAATATAAGTTCGGAAAACCTTTGCAGTCAGACCTGGAACATTCTTTTGATCGATGGTTCTAAGAAATGAGTTCACCTTTGCTGAAGTTATACCATCGAAGATCTGTTCGTTAGGTTTCTTACCCTTCATGAACAATTCCATGTTCAGATATAGTGCTTCTGTGTCTCGAGAATTTATTTCCAAGCTTTTTTGCCATGGAACACTATCTTTTCCGAGAAAATTGAACTCAATACTCTTAATTCCTTGATGGATTGGAAATCGGATATGCTCCACCCTTAATGTTGACGCGCCCACAGTATCTGCTTCATCAGGATCCTTTTCATCCCCCACTCTCATCGCGAGCTTATTAATCAAGTAACAGACGGTTGATATTTTCTTTTGCCTCAAATCTTTTGAGTTAATCATTTTGCTTACTATCTTTTCGTGAACTTTGTTGATACGCTTCCCGAGTATGTTAGCCCTGTCGTACTTTTCTTTGTCGCTGTTCTGACGAAGTGTAGATGAATCATGAAGCCACATATACTTTCTTTTGCCCGTCAAATTTTCTATCCACGTTGCTAGCCAGGTGGACGTATGATCATTAACAATTGCCTTCCAGTTTCCTTCAGGTACTTCAGCGTTTTCTCCCAGATTCAGAATCACATCTTGGGGTAATACTCTGGGTTTCCAGCGTCCTCGTAACGGATGTTGGCCTCTTCCCATGAATAGGCCCGGTGGTTCCACCAACCAATTCGCTATTTCTACCGTTACACCATCAACCGTTGCCAAACCATAGATCGATCGAAGCCGTTCCCGTTCATTTTTCTTGGATTGAGAAATAAGCCTTTTCTCATCTCTGGGTAGATTTCTAATTCGCTCTTTCTCTACTTCCTTGAGCCTATTTTCTTCATCTACAAGACGATAGGCATTCGCCAGATCCAATTCAGAGATTTTCTTGACCGACCCAAACTTAGGAGGGAGGATGCTTCTAAGATCAATCAGAAAATTTGATTCGAACACGTTGTCCCTGACATAATGAGTATCCTTCTTTTTGGCCCAGGCATAAATCAGTTCTTCTTGGTCAGCATTCAATGAGTATTCTTCTCCGACTAAACTAATACTGATACCTCTGGGCTTGTATTCTGGAGGAAATGCAATTCCATTATGTTGCAATGTCTGCCATTTCAAGCGGCCCAACTTGAATTGCGTCTCCATCTGCTTTCCTAAAGGTTTCTATATCACTCTTAAACGTTACCGATCCTAGCCGAAGCATGAGTAACTTCAGAAGTTCTGGGTCGATTCTAGTTAATACGGAAATGAAGGTCGAGCCAGGTCAACAGTTAGGTTAAAGTATAATCACACACAACGATTGGATAATGCCAAGAGCTTTTGTATTGCTGAATGCTGAATTAGGATATGAAGGTCCGCTGGCCGAAGAAATGAAAAAGCTACCAGGGGTTAGAGAAGCCTATGCGATCTATGGAGTATATGATATCATGTTGAAGGTAGAAGCGGATTCAATGGAAGGACTAAAGGACTTCATTAGCTTGAAAATCAGACGTATGAATGGAGTTAAATCCACCCTTACCATGCTGATTATGGAAAAAAACTAGTCACACCTAATTATGCCGCAAGGAATGTCTATACCTGTATTTGTCAAGCTTGATAAGCTCTCCATATGACCCAAAATCATTGGGGTTTACTTGATCAAGTTCTGTCTGACCTTCCTCTTCGGATCCAGAGTATAGTTGCAATATCTCATATAATGTACTGCGCTGAGCAGGAATCCGTCCTAAACCCTTAACTTGGGTTCTTATTTCCCTAGGTCTCATGATTTGACCATGAATTGAGCCGGCAGCTGTGGATATACTTTCATTGATCAGTGTACCACCAAAATCGTTTGCGCCAGCACATAAAAGAAATTGGGACATTTTTGAACCCTCTTTCACCCAAGAAACCTGAATATTCTTCACATAGTTATGAAGCAGCAACCTAGACACAGAGTACATTTTTACAATATCTGTTGCTCCAGCTCCTGCTTCTCGCATGTTTTTTAAAGTACTGCGGCTATGCATAGGTGCTTCTTGGTATACGAAGCTGAGAGGAACAAACTCTGTAATACCATGAGTTTCCTTCTGGATCTTACGTAATATATCGATGTGTTTGGCCTTTTGGAGATTGGACTCTACATGCCCATACATTATAGTAGAGGTAGTTGGAATATTCAAACCATGGGCAGTTTTTATCACGTCTATCCAATCATTGACAGATATACGACCTGGAGATATTAGGTCTCTGACTTCTTGATCTAGTATTTCTGCGGATGTTCCCGGGAGACTTCCTACACCGGATTCTTTAAGCCACGATAAGAAATCCTTAACACTAGTGTTGCTCATTCTGGCTCCGTACAATACTTCTTCTGGAGAGAACCCATGAATATGAATATCTGGTATCTCATGCTTGATTGCTTTACAGATATCCGGATAGAGAGAGCCATCCATATTTGGAGGAAGACCTGCCTGTATACAAATCTCGGTGGCACCCAACCGATGAGCCTCCACTGCTCGTCGAACAACTTCTTCGACCGGCAAAAAGTAACCTTCTTCTTGTCTAAAATCTCGACTAAATGCGCAAAAGCCACACCTCTTAATGCACACATTAGTGAAGTTCACGTTTCTGTTGATGACGTATGTGACAACATTACCACATGCTCTTCTTCGCAATTCGTCACCGACTGAAATCAATAGGTTCATTTCGATACCGCTTGTATCGAACAATTCCACTGCCTGGTCGACAGTTATTTCCTTATCATCAATTGCTAAATTCAAAGCTTCCGAAACAAGAGGGTCAACCGTCTTGAGGATGCTTTCTATATTCAAATCAGGTATGACTCCTTCACTAAACCTTCGTCGTTTGCTAGTGCCTCAATTGAAGGCCGAACACTTTGAGAAATATACGATCGGCCATTCTTCAAAAACTCTGGATACACAGGCAATCGCGCCTTTAACAGTAATCCCTTCTTCGAAGTCACTTGGCTTACAAAGTCTATAGGAGGCCAAGGGTGTTCCGGATTAACATAATCGATGGTAACAGGTGATATTCCCCCCCAATCATTAATGCCCACGTCAATGTAATCCTCTATCCTCTCATTGAGATTTGGAGGCACTTGTATGTTCATGGTTGGCATCAAAATTCTGGCTAATGCTACTGCTCGCATGAAATAATCCTTGGTAGGGGCTGGATAATTAGACATTGCTGTTCCTTTCTTAGGTGAAAAGTTTTGCATTATCACTTCTTGTATATGCCCAAAAGATTCATGTAATGATCTAATAAGAATCAGTGATTCAACGATTTCCTCAGGAGTTTCGCCGATACCTACAAGTAGTCCAGTTGTGGTCGGGATATTTAGTTCACCACATGAAGCCAGAGATTTTATTCTTACTTTAGGATGCTTGCTTGGTGCCCTTTCATGTGGCATTCCTTTACCTGATAATCTAGTACTTGAAGATTCTAACATCAGTCCCATGCTAGCATTAGTTTCCCTAAGAGTGTATAACTCCTGTTTAGTGAGGCTTCCCGCATTAGTGTGAGGCAACAACCCTGTTTTCTTGATAATCATCTCACATATCTCACTAACATATTCGGACAAGGTCGAGAATCCCTTTTTTCGAAGCCAATTTCGTACCTCTTTATAACGTATTTCTGGTCTTTCCCCTGTAACAATTAATGCCTCAGTACATCTCAGTCGCTTGGCTACATCTATTATGGTTAAGACTTTATCGGGATCGAGCATTGAAATAGTCGTATCTCCAGGCTCCTTTTTGTAAGTGCAGTAAGTGCATGTATCTCGACACAGATTCACTAGATTGACAAAAACTTTTCGAGAATAGGTCAAAATTGAAGGTCTAAATTTATTGCGTAGATATGAAGAACACTCAATTAATTGTTCTAACCTAGCATCGTAGAATAACGAGAGAGCCTGCTCACGATTAATAAGGTAAGAAGAATGCTTTATCGCCCCCATTATCTTAACTACACTCTCCAGATCGTTATCACATCGCATCAATGCATCGTTATGTGTTACACCTTGACTAATAAACACTATTCTTGACTCCGTTCTACATGTAAGTTCTTCCCTTCCAGGTGAATGACTGAGGTTTGTGGACTTTAAGTAGGGAAATAACAAAAGACAACGTTATAACTGTAGCCCCTATCGGTGAACCGAGAGCCAACTGCTTTCTATTCTTAAGTGATTGAGATAGGATAAGGGCAGTTACCGCAAGAATAATGCACACCGTAATAAATGCCAAGCCTGTAAGTAATATGCTAAGAAAACTGAACCCACCTTGATAAATAAAGTATAACCCTGCTGGCAGAGCAATGAATGGAGATAGCATTAAGAATGCAATGGCAATCACCATAAGAACTGTTTTTTTTCCTTGTTCTCTGTGCAATGGAATCAAGAGTCGCAACAACCCATTCCATAAACCTTGTCTATCTCTTGCCCACATAGCATCAACGCAATTTTCCCCTCTAAACATTTTCATTTTGATCCCTCTTTTTTTTACAAGTGATCCAATTGCGCCATCTTCAATTATTTCAGTACACACTTCCCTGTGAGTTCCAATAGACTCATATTGGCCTCGAAGAATAGCGAAGAAACTTCCAAAAAAATACCCCAACTTGTTTGCAGAATCATTTACCTTCAGAGGAGAAAACCTGGTCTGTAAAAAGACTGATAGGAGAGGTAATGTGATGCTAGTTAGAAAATCGTCTGACATTAGCTTTGGAATAGCAGTAATCGCGGAGAGGTTCTCGCGAAGTATATGATTCACTGCTAAGGTAACAGTCTGTTTAGAGAGAACAGTATCTGCATCAGTAAAGATGAGAATGTCTCCCATTGATGCATTATAGCCAATAAAGCAGGGCCAGTTTTTCCCGACCCAACCGGCCGGTCTATGACCAGCCTCGATCACGCGAAGTCTATGGTCTGCTAAAGCTACTTTCTTCATAGTTAGGAGGGTATTATCTGTGGAGCCATCATCTATAGATATTATTTCAAGGTTATAATAATCCTGAGCAAGTAGGCTTTCTAAGCACCTACCTATGTATTTTTCTTCGTTCAAGGCGGGTACAATAATGCTGACGCGAGGTGTGAGGTTAGGATTTAGCATTCTTACCTCCTCAAGTTTCGGTGAATATTTCAATGATCTCCTGGTATACACCAACAAACGGGCCCATGTGAGTAGGATGGCACACATAATAAATACAGGTATGTAGAGCACTAATGATTCAATGGGTAACATGTCTACTAATATTTGGGCTGTGAATATAGACGTATTCTCTGATTAGACAGCATTTCTCATACAAAGTAAAATCTAGACCATTTCGTGTGGAATTTTTATGGTTCTCTTTTGTCCAATAATTAAATTTCCTAATCGCAAGTCGAACAGATTGATACTTTCAAATGTAACCTAGAAGGCCCGAGCAAAGAGTAATAATCTGTAGAAATCAAGTAAACCATGTTCATATTGTCCTTTGAACTTTTCTAAACCATATCTCTGATATACTCAATTAGTTTCAAAGCATCTCTCTCTTTCAAACTCTTCCTATTGTCAACAATATATGCCTCGAACCGCCTTGCTTTATCATCCAACTTTGGAAATCTCTTGATGGTTTCTTCTACAATATTTTGGTATGTTCGAAATGGAAAATAAATATTCTTAGCGACCTTAGTGATAGCATATTTGGTTTCCTTATCGATAACCCCTTTCCTCAATGATAGGTATAGGTTATACCGAATATCCACCATGGCTTCAGATTGGAGTTGGTACAAGTCTTGGGAAAACGTTACAGCCACTTCGTCGTCCGCATCTAGTTTCCCGTACTTAAACAGCTCGAATATTTTTCCGATACCAATCATACCGAATTTTTCCAGTTCAACAGCGCGCAGAGCCCCGATGCTTGATGACCCGATTACGATAGTATTGTGTCTGACTATCAACTGATAGACTTCTATAGGTGTAGGTGGATAATCAAGCAAGAAATATCCATCAATTAGTCCTATCACAGTCTCTCTGTCGTCCAAAGACATAATCAACCTGATTAAATCTCCTTTTTTCGCTGGAGGACGGTAGTCGGCCTCTAACACATTTCGTGCTTTTTCAGTATCTAAACTAGGACCAACAAAAACAATTGCATTTTTCATATTTTGATGTAATCCCTCGCCCTTTGACCTACTACAGATTTTGTGAACTTGAATGTTTCCATACCTGGCACGATGGCCCTTACTACAGGAACCCCTATCCACGGTATGGTCAAATCCACTACAATGGCTTTCTTTAATCCCACGGCTTTAAGCTGACGGAGAATTAACTTTATATCATCTAGTATGTTTTCATTGTAGTAGCTATCCACCTCCGAGAGACTGATCTTTCGTTCTGAACTCATGAATTGCCACGACCTCTTATCCTCTGAATTTTCACCTACGTAATTAATTTTGCGAAGGTCGTCTCGAGAACCTTGAATATTGGCCGCTCGAGTCTGTGCAAGTTCGGTAATTGCCCTTACCAAGGCAATCCTGGCATCTGGGTGTGTACCCGTTCCTTCAGCAAGATAACCATAATTTTGAGTCAGCCACTCAACGCTTGCAGCATTGAATGTGGGTATTCCCACATTGCTAGTGATGTCCTTGACTATCAAGGATATATTTGCGGCCTTAAACCTACTCACTAAATTCTTCGCCGGTTGAATGATGGTATCTTCTAAATCGAGCATAGGAAATAAGTTTGGTTCATCAACCATAACATCCGAAGTAATTTCGTTGATTGGGTACCCACCTTCCTTAAACTTGTTTGTTAAGAGCTTTAATAGATGATATGGAAAGGCACTCGAACGTAAGTCTGCCAAACTTGACGCATCTCGCTCAACAACTTCGCACAAAGCATGACAAACTGCTTCTTCTATGACATTTCCCGACGCAAGTCCATTTGTATGAGAGAAAGAGAACGGATTGACAGCCGTACCGTCTTGAGTATATCTAAACAAGACCAAAGCGATAGGTACTAAAATTTGTTCGTATGAGACGAGATCAAAGCCCTGAATGTAATCCATCACCAAATCATCCCTGCACTGAACAGAGAGGGGTTCGCAAACTTCATCCGCACTAAGAATATTATATTTTTTTGACAGTTCATTATATGAACCCCGGATAACTGGACGTTCACAGCTACTAGGCAATGAAGAGTATCGTTCTATGGCTTCCATAAGGCCGCTGGTCCTTGCTTGCTTCATAGTGAAACCCTTACCACTGTAAACCCATATGTAATCCTCAGTACCGGGGAGAACAACTGAATAATTGGGTATTCCGAGTCTGTCCAGATGGGTAATGTTTCCAACACGTGTCACCCCAATCAGTTTTGTGATTGGTTCCACTGCGAAAAGCGTCTTTTCAGGCGATTGGATTCTGCTAGTGCCATTTTTTGACCATTTAATCCGGTCTATCAGTCGCAATGCATATTCGAAATTAATTTTTCAGCATAATAATGTTCTTGTTAGATACAGCAGTTAGAAAACTACAAATTAAGATGATATATACAGCCTGATTCTGATTGGAAAGTAGAAAAGGGGATGCAAGAATTGTTGGTGACATACTCCTTAAGGCAGCTAGCGAACCAGATTTCAGAAGGCTCCTGCTTACAGAACCGAGTAAGGTGTTAGATGTTTACGATATATCCCCTGAAGCAAAGTCTATAATTAAAAGTGTGATCGCTGATTTCAAATAATTAAAGGATTGATATAATGTCCCCCGCCTCTGACCCACAACTATTCATTGGTAGCCTATTACACCATGTGTATTCCCTCCTAGTGTACTCTCTAACGGGGATAACAAGGGAGATAGTAGACGTATATATTTGAATAATACTGTCTAAGTGGCGGTTTAGTTCAATTAGAGGAAGAAATACTTGAATAGTCCTAAAGCCATTGGTTTATCCTCGAATGCAGTTTTACTTATGGATACCTTCACGGGGTAGATATTCAGGATAAAGCCCCAAAATGTAACAAGTATCATAATATCAGTATTTGATTATGTCAGGTTGCATACTCACCTTAAAACGCCAGAAGAAATTTCAGTAAGGGTGGATGCGGATATAACTAGGCCTCTGCTAGCTTAGTATGTACAGTCCTTCTTGTATGATTCACAACTTACAATTAGCAGGGACATCGACTTCGATGACCCAGCTCAAAATACTCACTAGATCACATTCGTTGTTCACAGTGTTAACATTCCTCTCAAATTGATCCTCGAAATGAAAATAGAAACGAAGAAAGATCTATTTCGTAGGCTGCCACAGGCACACGTATCCTATGACTCTGCATTACGGAATCACTAATTTCGCCTATTCTCCCGACTATCTTTCCTTCTACCATAATATCCGCCGAGCGACCATTGGCGTATTCTCCACTTTGAGAACTCGGTATTGTTGTCACATCTTTGCCAAACGCAACTTTCAGGAACGCTTGCAATATTGATTTGATACTGGTATAGTCGGCTCTATTGTATGCAACTGCTACACAAAGATGCCATTTTTCAGTTTCAGTTCCCCCTCTTGTAAACACCTTGCCAACCTCAAAGATGTTCTGTGGATATGAGCTATGAACGTTATGTCCAATAGTATCAACTAGCAAAGGAAGAAGAGAATTACGCAAGATATCCTGTCCGGATATCAGAGAATTCTCAATCTTAAAAATTGACGACTCATCAGCCTCCAGCCCCATGGATTCAAACTGTAGAAACCTCGAAACTATAACAACATTTCTGATTTCCAATAGCCCTAGACCAACTAATACCTCTTTGATCTTATCGATAAGAACAGACTTTGTGCTCCTACTTCCAGTTACATTAACCATTGGTAATGTTGGGGAGAGTTTGAATATTCCAAACCCGATCATCACCTCCTCAATCAAATCTCTAACCTGTCGAATGTCATTTCTATACCTAGGTACTACACACGTGAGCGTTCTACGTCCTAAATTCTTTGTGCCTAACCGACTACGAGCTGCAGCCCTAACAATTTCCTCTCGAGAAAATTCGGTTCCTAGACATCTATTTATCTCCGTAAAACTCGCTGATAGTGGCAAAGGTCTCATATCTGGAGATTTAGTTGAAGACCCGTCATTTTCACTTATTGTAACGTGATAAACCTTGAAGTTCAGGTCGGACAATGTCGCAGCATAAATAGCTGAAATAAGATCAGCTACTTTTGGGTCAATTCCAGTGACTTCAACAAATATTCCCCTCGACAGATTGTCTAACATGGTAAATTTTGAATTTACAATGGGTGGGAACGATACAACCTGTTTTTTTATGTCTAGCAGTATAGGGAACTCGTTTGGCCTTCCAAGCAAATTAGAGTACTTCTTACCCACATCCATTGAATTCAGGATCTCGTTGAGTGAAAGAGTCTGACTGGAATCTAGGGGAATAAACGAGACTTCCGAGCCAGCTGCAGAGTAACATAGAGGAAACCGTATCCTTTCAAGATTATGCAAGCCTATGGAAGCTGTCTTCCTTCTATTACATATTCCCGTATGCAGATCTTCTTGCATGTCTATTAACATCTTGATGATGTCACTATCTAACGCTCTATCCTTAGCAACTAGTGCCCTAATGTAAGGTCTAATCGATTTTACTGATTTGGTTGTCTGGATCTTAAACCTCTTATCATTATTTATTTCATATTTGGGAATTCCCGTTTCCAATCCGAGATACCCCTTTAAGGCACGCACAATTCCGTAATAGGAAGAAAAGTCTGGCCGATTTGGATTGTATTCTATTCTAATATGCTTCTTAGTTTTACCTTCAATATCAAGGCCTATGAAAGGCAGAGAGGAGATGATATCTTCAAGTGAGTTCGTAGGAAACGACTCAGCTAGGACGCTCAGCGGGACTTCTACAACTGGCATTTGGGAACGCTCCTTAACCACTCAATCTTGTTGCTGTAAAGTGTTCTTATATCATCTATACCAAGACGCAACATTGCTAGACGCTCGAGTCCCCCTCCCCAAGCAAGAACCGGATTTCTTATCTTCATGGGAATCGTGACTTCATCCCTAAATATTCCCATCCCAAAGAGTTCCAACCATTTATCGATTTTTTCGATGTACACCATTGACTGTAACGATGGTTCAGTGTACGGGAAAAATGTAGGCCAAAACTTTACTTTTTGGATCCCTAATTTGTGGTAGAATTCCGATTGGAACCCCATTAGATCCCTTATTGAGGCATCAGGTTTCGTGACTATACCTTCAATCTGAAAAAATTCAGAGAGATGACCCTTCGTTACTTTTTCATTCCTAAAAACAGTCCCCACTGAGAAGATCTTTGCTTCATTAGGTTGGGTATCTGCCAGATACTTCAATGTGACTGGCGTTGTATGTGTACGTAAAACTAGGCGATTAGCCTCCTGAATATCCCAAGCATTCATTGAATTCTTGTTGTGTATTTCAGAAACATTCGCGATCTGCTCTTCGTTAGCAATTTCCGCTACATTTTTCACGCCAGAAAGATAGTACGTATCATGCATTTCCCTGGCAGGATGATCCTGAAGTGTAAACAATGCATCAAAATTCCAAAAGGAAGTCTGGATAATATCACCATCTATCTCAGTAAATCCTAAGCTCAAGAAAATCTCCTTAATCTCTGCAATTAAATCAGTTAAAGGGTGTGTTTTGCCTGGTAACGCAGTCTTAACTGCTGCCTCAAGGTCTAATACAAATCTGTCAGGTCGATCCTTTGTTCTAGTATTTGATTTAGCGAACTCTGTGTGGGCGGATTTGGAAGCAGAGACTTCAGCAGCAGTTGCCTGCCCTATTGGTGTTAATGATATAGTAACAACTTGTCGTTGAATCTTTTTTAGATAATTTGGCCTCCTTATAAGAAGCTCAGTGCCTTTCTTCTCAAAATCACTTAGTTCAGTTTCAGAGATTCTTTGCACACTTCTGAATCTTTCAATGACTCTTTCTTCTGGCGAGATCTCTGTTACTGCCTGGCTAATTTTTAAGTTAGCTTTATTTGTGTTACTAGATGCCTGAAGCAACCAATGGTTTTGATCTCTTGCGATCCTGATGGCTGCACCCAATTCATCCTTTTCAAATGCTCGACTCTTTGCGAGCAACGCCATCCCTTTATCAGGCTCTAGTTGAATGGCATTAACCAGCCTCCTCTCAGGTAATCCGTGGGCTAGTGCAGATCTCCCACGATCATCCAATTCAAAGAAGACAGAAAAGTCTTGAGAGATCAAGATTAGCTTCTTGAATTTTAGCCGTTCCACTCCTCTCCTCACCTGGTCAATTGTCAAGCCGCTCTTGTCTGACAATGTTTCAATTGTGATAGATCCGTCATTACCTACAAGTTCGAGAATCTTTTTCTCGATAGGGTGTAAAGCAGTTACTTTATACGCCATAATTTGATTTTAATCTTTTCAGTGAAGAACACTTTTTAAACGTTTAATCAGCTCATCCCCGTAAAATAATTGAAATGAATGCACCTGATGAAGAAATCGATGAGTCGTCATTTAATGAAACAGGCAATTTAAAGGGGGATTATAACGTGACCCCATGGCAAGTCGACGGAATTGTTGACTATAATAAAATTGTCCAAGATTTCGGTACTCGATTAATCACTCCTGAAATTATCGAGAAATTGAGGATGTTCACCGGACAAATTCATCCTCTCTTATCACGTGGCTTTTTCTTTTCTCACAGGGACTTTGACAAAGTTCTGGATGCATACAAAAAAGGGGAGAATTTTTACCTCTACACAGGTAGAGGCCCTTCTGGCCATGTTCACATGGGTCACCTGATGCCTTGGTTTTTTACAAAGTATCTCCAAGATACATTCAGATCCAGACTGTTATTTCAGATAACTGATGACGAAAAATTTCTCTACAGCCAACATCTTAGCTCGCAAGAAGTGGAGAGGTATGCTTACGACAATATTCTTGACGTTATAGCAATGGGATTTGATCCAAAGCTGACTAGAATCATAATTGATACGAAGGATATAAAGGCTTTATATCCTCTTTATTTAGAGATCTCAAAGAGATTAACTTTTTCTACTGCAAAGGCCGTATTTGGATATAGACCCTCATCTAATGTCGGAATGATAAGTTTTCCCGCTATTCAGGCCGCTCCGTGCTTCTTGCCGTCATTGATCGAACAAAAACCGACACGTGTTCTAATTCCTGCCGCGATTGATCAGGATCCGTATTGGAGAATTACGAGAGATGTCGCTGAAAAGATGGGGTACTATAAACCTGCCCAAGTCCACAGTAAGTTTGTACCGAGCCTTGAAATGAATGGTAAGATGTCATCATCAAAACCAACTAGTGCTATTTTTACAACCGACGACCCGGAAACGATTGAAAACAAGATCTCTGGTGCGTACACCGGTGGGCAGCCGTCTGTTGGACTACAAAGGATGTTAGGTGGAGATCCAGATGCATGCCCTGTCTTTTGGTACCTAAGCCATTTCTTTGACGATGGAAAGGTATCGTTTGAGCGATCTCTAAAATGTAGAACAGGTAATTTACTATGTGGCGAGTGTAAATCTGATCTTGCCATTCAGACTAAGTTATTTATATCTGAGTTTACTAGACGAAGAGATCAAGCAAGGAATCAAATCGCTAAGTTTCTATATGAGGACAATCCCTTTGATTAGCGAAACAAGGGACACAGAAAATATCGTATGCGAAGATGAGTACGAAGCTGAGAAGTTAATGTGGATACTATCCTCAAACAGAAAAGAGCATAAGCTCAAACATTCAGCCACAGTCGGTGAGAAAGAAATAATTGTGGTGTTAGATGACGACAGTTCGCATAGCGTAATGATGTCAGACGAAGAATCAACTGATAAGCTTCAAAAGACTGCTCATAAGATACTTTTTGAAGGGAGGAAGCCCCTCTCTATTCGAACTTACAAGAAAACGGTCTATATTGATATGGAATGAAGGATCATGCTACACGTCTCGCTAAGAATTGTCATATCCTAAAATTCGTCGTATTTGTAATGCAGTCGTTGTGATAATATTCGAAGCCAAGATATTTGCAAAAATATAGTCAGGCTGTGAACCATTAGTTGAATGAACAGGTTCCAAGCTAAGAAGTATTTCACAAACCATTATGATTTTGGTCCCTAGAATGGTCACAGAAAGGGTTTCGATTATAAGGCAAAAGATTTCTATGATCCACTCTACTTTTTCAAGACTCTCCCATGACTATCTATCTCTCCATCACGAATTCTAGAAGATGAGAGGGGTTGTCCGTCTTTTGCCTTTATCATTGTAACTGTAACTATTACCAGTGGGTCAATGCCACTCCTTAATCGGATCTCATTAATTTCATGTCCCTTCGGTTCAGTCTCTTCACTGACTACCAGAGCTTGGAGATTCTTGTCGGTGCTAGTGGGTCCAAAAGCGTCATTTAGTTCTTTAATCTCAAAATTCACATTTCCAAACTCATCATGTATAAATTGAACTAATCGAGATACTCTAGATCCGAACCTATGTCTTAGTCTATTCTTACCTTTCTTCGTTTCTGCGAAATCGTCACTTGATACCCCTATGACCACACGTTTTCCCAAACTGAATGCTCTAGTTAGCAATTCCCGATGTCCAGCATGAATTTCATCGAATGTACCTCCCGTGGCTACTAAATCAAATTGTGATGAAGACACGTCGTCTAACTAGGGTTTCCATAGATTGATGAGTTAAAGACTCTTAAACTCGTCTTCAAGTTATAGCAAGTAGCAGTCAAAATTTCCTCGATTTATTTGATTCTTGATGTTATCCTTTATTGAATATCTTGACACATTGTGGAGGACAGACATTTTCGCATGCCATACAAAATATACAATCCTTTTCTCTTATCATGAATGGTTTCTTTTCAGAGGCAGGATGTCCAGGAGTT
>JAATVS010000370.1 GCA_014523695.1 Nitrososphaerales archaeon TH5895 | reverse complement strand
GTGAAGGTGGACTCCTATGCAAAGGTTGTGCAAGAGCTTCGGTCTGCAAATTGAAAAGTTCATTCCATCCAGAGGTGAAGGTTGTGCTTTGGTTTGCGAATGCAAACATCATCATCAAAACAAACGACAAGATGGAAAAAGTGTATATTATGCCTCTGGTATTTACGGACTCTATTTTGTGGATCATTTAATTAAATGCCACCGAGTATTTTGATCCGTCTAAACAATTTCTTTTATGTCTAATAAAGTGGTTTTTACCACTCAGTACCGTTCCCCACATTGTGTATTGCTCGCTTTATGGGCTATTTAATGCTTTTCTTGGCTGGCCCCTCCGTCAGTCGTACAAGATATTCATTTAATGTATTCACTAAATGTCATGAATATTTTGCTGCTATTATGTGCCACTCGTAATTCTAGGTTTATAGTTTTCCAGAGCTACATATCTTATTTCAAGTGCCACATAAGAAATGCCCCGTTTCCGTCGGGATCAACCCTGACCTTATAGATGGCAACTGAATTCTCTAGGAATGATAGTTTCCCAGTAGCGACTTCATCAAAAATTGCCACGCCTCTACTTTCGTAAGTGTTATCTGGACCATAGTTACCTATTGCTTGGAAGTCATAAGATGCCGCATCCATATCATTATCAGTTGTTAAATTTCTGAAACCTTGGAGATAGACTGTGTTATCATTTCTGAGAGTCTCGGTGGTATTCCCCACCTGAGTGACGCTCAAGTTTCCATTGATTATTCCTTCGTTTGTATGGTTCACGTAAAGATTTGGTTCCGATTCCGATTGTGGCGGCTCAACAACATGCTGATAATGCTGAATATAAAAGGGACTGCCTAAATCAATAGTTGTGGCCAGACCTCCTATTGTCTCAGTATTATTGATAGCATATGCATTCGGAATAAAAATTACTGTAGCACCAAAATACAATAGAACAAAACCAAACACAGTGCCCAAGATAACAATTTTGTTTCTAGTCTTCAAATCCAAATTGCGCATTCCTTGGTATAGTTTAGCGTAGTCATTATATTAATAAATCGCAAATGGCGTACTGGCTAGCCCAAAGATATTTCAAAAGATCATTAACTGTTGCAATGACTATCTGACTACCCTCTCTCTCAGAACAGCATTTCTTAAGTTAACGTGTGATAAATCTGCATCTCTCAGAACAACACCGCTTAGAACTGCATTTAGTAGACTTGAATTCTTCAATACTATGTTTGATAAATCACCATAAATTTGGACATTGTCCAGACATGCACCCTCTTCGTTGTCACCGCTACCACAATTAAATTTATCTGCTCCAGTGCCTCCGTTCAGAGTGTCGTCACCTTTTCCACCTTTTAAACTATCATCCCCAACTCTTCCAAGATTGGTATCATCTCCACCTCCACTCTTTATTTTGTCATCATCTTATCTTCCAGCATTAGTGTCATCTCGACCTCCACTCTTTATTTTGTCATCACCCTCGTTACCCTCGTTATCATCATCACCATCTTCACTTTTTATGCTATCATCCCTACCTCTTCCCTCAATTTCATCATCTCCATCTCCACTGTTTATTTTGTTATCATCTGCAGAACCAACCATAGTATCATCACCATCTGTTCCTTCAACGTCCACGAGAGAGCTATCGCTAATGCTATCGACTCGTCTAACTGTCCTTCGCCTTTCTCTACTGCTGTCCTCAGTGAAGTGATTAGTTTGTTGTAACGTGGATGATTGGCAATCTGTCCATTCTGTTCGTGATTGGCTCTACTAAGCTAGCTAAATACAAAAGAAGATGGGGGTTGTAGTTGGAATTCTAGACTATTTTATTCTCAATTTTCAGTCATTTCAGAGTTTGTGACATTGGCACTGTCTATGTCGACGACAATTTGAGGTTGCAAAACATCCGCAACCACTTCGTAGACTGCTTCGAAAGGTTCTCCATCTGTTCTAAGAAATAATGAACTACCTGCAAATGGTATGGAGGCAGCGAAATATGGTGGTGAAATTCCATAATCAGGAATGATTCATGATGGAACTGATATGATACCAGGTGTTATGTATTCACTGCTATTAACATGTTGTCGCGTATAAAGTTCGCCCAGCTTCTCGGTTTCAAATTGCGAAAGAGTAGAATTATCTATGTGAAGTCTATGACCGAATCCCACCTCAACCGGTTTTGTAGCTGTAAAAGTCAGAATACCTGAGTACATTGCACCATCTGGTCGATGTGGCAAAATCCGAGCAGTTTGTGTCTCATCTCCTGGAGGGAGTTTTAGATGAGCAGCATCTTCAGATGAGATTATACCACGATGAACAATCTTATCCCCAGGGAGAGTAATATTATGTATAATCTTAGTTGTATTAAGAATATCAGTCGTATTCTGAGCTGTTACTGTTATAGGAGGAGTGATAGAGAGAATACCTACCATTGCCAAAATAGCCCCCAGTATTGTCCAAGATGTTCTCAGATATGTTGGCAATGATTTACCGCAACTAACTGACAGAGTGCAATCTCTTACTAATGCCGTAATTAATTTAGAGGATCAAAAGAGAAATTCGATGAATAAGATAATTCTATGGAACGCTCAATTGTCAGATCTTGGTAGAGTTATAGATAGAAACCAAGAGATTAAATAAATCTTTGTATTTAAGTTTGGTAACTAGTAGTAGCACAGTAGCTCCAGCAAAATAACCACTTCATAAATTGAATATTATAGCCAAAAGAGGTATTGTGGCTATATTATGCTCCTGTTTATCTAAGTTCTCCGTGTCAGTTTTAGTCTGTTGAAGAATGATAACTGAAATAAAGTATCTGGCAGATTTCAGAAGAAATATGGACAGCTATTCGGAATTCAGGAAAAAAAGTATGCCTCTTCGAATTCTTTTAGAGATGATTACTTCGAGCAAGATGGACATAGAATTGCAGCAAGAATTTCCAAAAAATCTCGCTTTAGTGGAAAGGGCAATAAAAAACCACGAATGGGAGCAAACACCATGGTCAAAAATAATACATGCTGCCATTTCCTATTCAGAAAAATATCATTTTTTCCATTGGGAACTTGAATTTCCAGATGCTTATACTGATGTAAGGAGAGGCTTCGATTTAGTCATAATGAATCCTCCTTGGGATGCTGTTAAACCTGAAGATGATGACTTCTTTTCGTTCTATTATCCAGCATTCCGAAAAATGAAAAGTAAGCCTGAAAAGAATAAGGTAGAAAGAACATTACTTCAAAATGAAACAACTCAGGCTGCTTTTATTGAATATACGAATTCAATCTTACGTAGAGTTGCTTTTTATAAATCACCAGGACAATATCTTAAACGTGGCGGTGGCGACACAGACATGTGGAAGCTATTTTTGGAACGCGGACTATCTATTCTTTCAGAAAATGGAACTCTTTCTATAGTTATTCCATATGGCATTATAACAAACGAAGGTGCTAAAGAGCTTAGAATTTCAGTACTTAATAAGAACCTTAGATATCTTTACGAGTTCGAGAATCTAAAAGGTATATTTCCTGACGTTCACAGAAGTTACAAATTTGTTCTATTGGTTGTTGATAATGAAAAACCTCTTCGCAACTTTCCAGCTGCATTCTATTTACATGACATTGGAGCATTGGAAGAAAGACAAGTGGAAAAGCGAAAATTTGTCGAGATTTCAAGGGACTTTATAAAACTTCTTTCACCCTTTAGTCTTTCCATACCAGAAATAAGGGATTCAAAAGAGCTAATTATTCTAGAAAAATTATGTCGAAATCATAGACTTCTCCATTATGGATTAGAAAATTCACAAAGCGAGACTTGGACTATTGGATTTGTTACAGAAATGCACAGGACTGGAAGCAGTCATCTATTCCGCACTGATGGTAAAGGTTGGCCGTTAACCGAAGGAAAGAATTTTCATCAATTCATACCATCTTATGAGCGAACAGATTTTACTATTAGTCCAGAAGAAGGGTTAAAGTGGACCTCAAAAATAAGGGAATTTGGGAATCTAAATAGGGAATTTCATAACGTGGTTCGGCTTGCATTCAGGGACGTGGCCTCTTCTACTAATGTACGTACCATGATTTCTTGCATAATTCCTAGACATTCTTTTTTACCCCACACGGCTCCCATCATAGTACCCAAACTGATTGGGAAGTTGTTACTGGATGAGCGATACCATAGAATTATTGCCTATCTAGCGGGAATCTTTAATTCTACGGTCTTTGATTTCTTAATTCGTAGACGCATTACCACACACCTAAGTTACTTCTTTCTTGAACAAACACCTATCCCTTACAAATTGAATGATACTTTTCAGGAAATTACTAAAATATCTGGAAGACTGAGTTCAGTTGATGAAAGATTCAAAGATTTAGCCAAGGCGGTAGGTGTCGAATATGGGCCTATGAAAATGGAAGAAAGAATTGAGCTGACTGCCAACCTCGATGCGTTAGTTTGTTGCAGTTACGGTCTTAACAGGCAAGAATATGAGTACATACTTGATACTTTCGATGCTTTCGAAGAGGATGAAAAATTGAAAAATATCGGCGAACAGTATGAATGGAATGATGCCATGATTAGGAAATTAAACGGTGAAGTGAAGAAAATGGCAATATATTACTATGATAAAATAACTGAAAAGGTGAAATTACGATGAAAAAGGAAATTATCGATAACCAAAAAGATAACTATACAATGTCTGAGTTTCTCAACCATGAATTGCTGAATATTAGTAACCTTGGAGAATTGGATATATCTACAGGCTATTTTAATGTTAGTGGTTACAAACTATTGTCAGAATCATTACAGAGGTTCTCAAAACTACAAAACTTTAAGTTAAGATTATTATTCGGCAAAGAAGCAATAAGTCAAGATGAAGGCCCAGAAAATTTTGAAAAACGAGTAGAGAATTTATCCCATGAATTGTTGCCTACTAATACTGATGTAAATAATGAAGTGGAAACCAGTCTGAAAGAAGAAATTGGCGCTATGAATTTCGCCGAAGAACCGGTGAGCAGAGTTGACGATCTGATTAACTTCCTAAGACAAGATAAAGTTCTTGTAAGGAGTAATAATAATAGGTTTAATCATTCCAAGTGCTATATTTTTGATGAATCCGCCGTAGTAGGTTCAAGTAATCTAACTGGAGCAGGACTCTTAGGTAACGTGGAATTAAACGCTGTCTTATATCAGCCTTCTTACCAAAAGGAGTTAAAGGAATGGTTTGAGAAAAGATGGAATGAAGCTGAAGATTCAAAACAGGAACTAATCAAAATTATTGAGGAGTCAAAATTTGGTTTTCCGCTTGACCCGTTTAGAATGTATATGAAGATTCTTTATGAGTACTTTAGACAAAGGCTGAAAGATGTTTAAGAAAATACGCATCATTCATTTTTACCACAAGTTTTCGGTCGTTTTTCTTTGCTATTTTAAGGAAGGTCCGAAGTCTGTCTACATCTTTAAAATTAAAATCTGCCAGAACTAACCTGTTTGTAGATGAAACAATTTTCATTGATTCCTTGGAAACTAATTGCTCAGATTCTTCCGCCCGCATATCATCAGCAATTCTAGTTCCTTCCATTATGAGCGCAATCAAATTCTCATTTTTTGCTCTTTCGATGAAATCTCTAGTCATCTGGGGAACTGTACCATGTAATCTGATATCCCCAGTATATCCAATCGGGCCTGCTGATGTATATATTATAAATCCATATGCCCCTGGAACAGAATGGTCAACATTGAATTGGTTCTACTTCAAGTGAGCCAATCCTGAGCTTATCTCCAGTCCTGAAAGTTCTTACCTTTCGTTTGATAGGTTCGTCTTTTTTACTATATGGTCTTTTTCTATAAGATAAAATCTCTCTTTCGATTTGTCTGTTTGATCTCTCTTCTATTGCTTGTAAGATCATGTGACATGTATCGCCCATGTATATTGGAATTTTTTCGTGCAAAAATGAAATGTAATCAGCATGATCAGAATGTGCATGTGACAATAAAACTGCATCTATATCGGGTTCTAATATGTCACATTCAGCCATCTTTATCAAGTCATCCCGATAAAGTCCTTTAACATCTGGTAATAGTCCCATAGTGAGAAAGTCTTCTATTCCATTTGCTACTCGTGGATTAATGTATTCCTCGAAGAATTTGGCTCTTCGGCCAAAGCCCTTGCCAAAATCCAGAAAGACTCTTGTATCTTTATCCTCTAAAAGAATCTTATTGCCGCCTATTTCATTTACCCCGCCATAGAAGGTAAGACTTGTCATTATGCTGTAATAAATCAATGAAAATCATAAATGTATTGACGCCTTTTTGTTCTGCACTATCGTATCTATAGTATGGGTTCGTTTATCGTCTGAGGCAGGCGAAATTATGATCCAAGTATAACATCACTATTAACATCATAGAATACATTTCAATTCTTTTCTTTCTACTTATTCAAAGTTGCTTCCTGGAACTGAATTCAATCCCCAAGTTAGTCATGATCTGTTTGATAGTTTTAGGCCATTACTACAATTTTGTCAGTAGCATATTCTGTATGCTTCTATTTCGTCACTTCAGTGGCTCTTTGATTATCTCTACCCAACGAGATCGCCACTCAGGGGGCTCGAACGGGTATGCAAAATAGAGTGTTTCATGTGCGACTTTATCATTCCGGAACTCCATGATGGCTACCCCATATACTGGGCGTCCTTTATCATTGTCATAGGTAACGATCACTTCAGTAGTCCACAGATTTCCATCTCCACTGACTCTCAGCATTTTATATGTAACTTTAGCGGGGTAATGTGCCCTGAGTTCGTATATGTTTTGCTTGCCCCGAATGCGTTCACCAGACTGTGGAAATTCAACTACAACATCATCATGATAAAACTCATGCACTCTTTCTAAATCATGAGCCCTTGTGGCTTCCCAGTAACGATCCATGGTAGTACGTATATCTTGATTATCCAATTTCCTAGACTATATCAAAAGCCTAGATTATTAGTCTTCACTTCGATTTCGATAGTTTCAGGATGTCTCTACAGTTCAGGCATTAATCTGGCTATCGATTCATTCGTGTTACAGATTTAGATGAGGAAGCCGCCACCCCGACATACTTACGCAAAAAAATATTTGTCTAAGTATACTAGACGTATTTAATTCCGTTTGTCCAATCAAAATGATTACTATTTCAGCTCTGTTTTTCTATTGATGGTTCTCAATAATTTATGACTATTTAATTGTGTCATACAGAATCCTT
>JAATVS010000369.1 GCA_014523695.1 Nitrososphaerales archaeon TH5895 | reverse complement strand
GGCATTAGGAGAACGCGTAATCTCATAATATTCAGCAGTAGGGAAGTAAGTTTTTTCCTTCTCGTTAAATACTATGTGGGGGATCATCCCATTCTTCCATTGAGCATCAAATAGATACTCGAGTTCCTTCATTGACCTATCCGTATCAAAGTATGAGTTCCCAATTGCAATAAAACATGAATCCCAACTCCATTGATGAGGATATAACGTTGCGGAGGGTATCGTAAATTTACCAGTCCAATTGCAATCCAGTACTTTTTTTGCAGCTTCTACGAGCTCTGACGCATCCAACTGGTATCACGTATTAATCTTGCTTATTATATTTTATCTCTAAATAATTAGACAATTTTTCCGTCCAAAACATCTCGCAGTATTCATCTATAAAAGTTATAAAAAAATCGTAATCAGACAGAGTAGAGAAATTCAATAATTTCTTTGTTGATTGACGGAACATAACGTACTATATATTACAAAGGAGATGAATTACATTCGGACTAGATAGATGGAGGTGTTCCATTTTTATGATTTCATAGTTATGGCTGTTTTCATACTACTTGTTGTATTGTCACTAAATGAAATAGTACTCGTACAACTGGAAAGAGATCTGGGCAATCACATGGTTATAGAACATATGCTATTCTTTTCTATTGGTGCCCTGTCAGTATTTGTCGCCGAGCGCATTTTGAGATTCATGATAAGCATCGAAAAGAAATCTTTGAGCAGGACTAAATCGGGAATCTTGTACCCTTCTTCCAGAGCAACCATGAATGCAATCCAATATTGGAAAGCAATTCTGCGAACAATCTTCCGATTAAACACGCATCCATGGAGCTGGATAGTTATCGTCGGTTTTCTCATATTCATATGGCACATACCTCAAATTTTTGACTATGCTTCCACTCACGAGAATGTCCATGTTATGCAACACATTTCATTCATTATGGTTGGAGCAGGCGTGTTTGTGACAATAAGGCTACTTGGAGAATCATTTAACTTGTTTCTAATATTTTCATTAATAGGGATGATGGGCTTTAGTGGGTTAATCCTTGCTATTTCGGATAGTCAGATTTATAGAGTATATTCTATAAGCAGCCATCATAACGCAGGTATTTACATGATCATATCCTTTGTTATACTTTTACTAGTGATCATGCCCGCTTATTTGATCCGGCGCACCATGTTTCACATAAATACTTCTACGTCTGGTGGCGATACATGATGTTTGCTAGTGAATTAGTAAGAAAGTTATATGTACAAGTGGTACAAAGTAGACCAAGGGTATGGCAAAAATTAACGTAGGAAATGTTTCTGAAATACCTGAGGGAAAAATGACACATGTTGTAGTTGGCGAGAAAGATATTTTGGTAGCAAATGTTCAAGGAAAGTATTATGCTACAAACAATACCTGCCCTCATCAAGGAGCAGAACTTCATGAGGGAGAGCTTAATGGTGGCGAGCTGACATGTCCATGGCATGGCTCGAAGTGGGATGTTACAACAGGCAATTTGAATTGGTTTCCGCAGAAGTTAGAACCGCTAGGATCATACAAGATTACGGTAGAAAATGACTCTGTCTATGTAGAAGTTTAGCATTACCATTATGATTTCATTAACGGACAAACAAATGAGAATTATTGTAGATTTGAGGTGTGTGCATGACTGATATGACCTAGGACAAAATTATTAAGACCACATAACGACAATATTAGATGATTTAATCGTGTCTATTAGACCGTCTAAGTTTCAATTGAAATTGTTAGAGGTAACGTCACATCCAGGCACTGATATGATGTCTTTCAAACTTGGTCGCGGAGATGTCGAGCAGGAGAATCATTACTTGGATTACAAAGCCGGGCAGTATGCCGCTATGGATCTTGGTACTAAGGAGGATGTAGAGGGACCTGTGCGGTCCTTTACGATCGCTTCTTCTCCGACAGAGCAGGAATTCATCTTGATTAGTACAAGGATAAGGGATACACCGTTCAAAAAGACGCTCGCAAATCTAGAAATTGGAACTCCAATAAAGATTACAGCACCAGTAGGAAGCTTTGTCCTTCCTGAAGGTGACAATTCGAAATGTGTTGTATTTCTGTCCGGTGGCATAGGGGTTACTCCATTTAGAAGCATGATAAAATATGCAACAGACAGTCGCTTACCAGTAAGAATTATAATGTTTGATTCTAACAGAAATGAGGAGAGTATCCTTTATAGAACGGATTTTAATCAATGTGTGAGAGCAAATAACAGTCTAAAGATAGTCTACACTATTACAGGTGAAGGACAGGAGGAATCTGCTTCTAATATTGCTACAGCCGGAGAAGGTGATTGGAAAGGTGAAATTGGTTTCATAAATAAGGAAATGCTAACGAGGCATATGACTAGCGATGAATTGGAGAATTCAATATTCTACATTTGTGGACCCCCTGGAATGCTAAAAGCGATGCAAAAGTTGTTACAAGGTGATTTACGGATTCCAGATGAAAGGATAAAGTTTGAAGAATTTACTGGATACTAGCTCAACATATTGATTATGAAAAAAGTGGAATAGATGAGAGTATTGATAAGATAATATTGTATGTTAAAGCATAGAATATAGTCTTCGGTCGATATTCTTACTTAAGTACTACAATATATTTTGTTATATAATTACTAACTCGTAAATGTCTGTGAGGACCAAGGGCTTAATGCTTGTACTATCAAGTGGATCAATTATGTGAATTGTTATAGTCTAGTAGAAGAATGTCACTGATATCACAATGAATGACTATACCGCTTTCTCTCGATATTTATTTTAGCAACAATCTGTCAGACTCTAGATTCTCATATATTTTCTTGATCATTTCCATTATGATTGACCTTGAAATCCTCTATTTTATGTTCTTAGATTGAACATGACTATCGCTTCATGAACGATTTTTTCAAAAATCTTTATAATATCGATCATCCGAATAATCATCTGCGGCCAGTTATTTTAGGGTAGCTAGAGGTAATATTGTGGCTAGTCAAATACTCGAACCACAGACGGCACTGCTCGTCACCACGTATTCCTATCTAACTTGATTGGGATACGTGGCGATACTAATCCACCCTGAACTTGCCGGTGTAGCGATATGATAGATCACAGGAACACATCAACGAAATGGATCTGCGATGATCTTTGATGGATATGAAATATTGATGTCTTGACAAACCAATCTATTGAACCGAGTTCCGTAAACCCAGCTCCAAATGGGGGCTACAATAGTATCAGATCATTTGCTGACATTTGGGGAGAAATGCTTTGTCATCTCTTAATACCTAAAGTGTGAGAATGCTGAATATATTGAGACATGGAAAATAGTTATTTTCAGATGAATGTGACGCTTGAGTTCGAAGTCTCAGGTGGTAAGGTGCGTTCGTACTAATTTACGATTTCTGGCAATAGTTGCAAAGAGATAAAGGAGAGGGCAAAGACGTTGTATGCTTAGATCTCAGATTCGGAATTTGATGACCATGGAGTCCTTGAAGGATGCCTGTCAGATACCACGGAGTCCTAATTCGTTTTGGTGAAAAGTTTTCCTAGCTAGTTTGCTGTGTCTCGTGACTTGATATAGATTAAAGTGTTAGTACTTCCTCTAGCCGATCTTTGCTTATTTCTCATCATCTTCGGTTTTTTCATTTATTCCATTTTCCTCATGATTGTCGTTTGCGGGGGATAGGTCAAGTCTTGGTCTAAACTTCGTTGGTTTTTTTAGTGCTATTTCTGGAGATATGCCAGTATTGCATAAAATGCCAATAGTGCAAAATACGCTGAAACGTTCACAATAAATAGGGTCTTGAATCGACTCAATTTTTTAACCAAGAAATAGTTTGTCTAACTACGTTTTTTAGAGTCTCGAGCACTTCACAATCAACTCTTAACAGTTGAGGAAACTTTTTGATATTTATTTCTTCAAAAACGCAGACATCATCTTCTGTCTATCTTCATGAGCAAAACACAATGCCCATCCATAGATCTCTAAGCGTAATCCTGTGTCTAAATCTGTATCCAGTGCCTTGTTGATTAACGTCTTGCTTATCTTAATAGCTGTAAATCCGTTCTTTGTAATTTCCTTGGCAAGGGTTATGGACTCATTTACCAGTTTTCTATTGAGAATCCTTGCGATTTCAGCTGAGCGTTCCTTTTCTTTCTTGGGATCTGATTTATCATCTACTTCTGGAGGCAATTGGTCTTCATTACCTAAGCTTACTACTTTGTTAACTAGGCCAATTTCATATGCCTCTTGTGCAGAAATCATCTTTCCAGTAAAGATTAGTTCTTTAGCTTTTGCTGGTCCCACTAATCTTACTAGACGTTGCGTTCCCCCCCAACCTGGTGGAATACCTATTCGTACTTCCGTCTGACCAAACTTTGCATTACTAGAGGCTACGATAAAATCACAGGCCATAGCTAGTTCACACCCTCCCCCCAAAGCAAATCCGTTGACAGCTGCTATGACTGGTTTCTCAAGGTGTTCAATTCTGCTAAGCAATGAATGCACTCGTGTTGCATAATTTTGAGCCTCGATTGGAGTGATATTGACAACATAGTTAACATCAGCACCTGCACAAAATGATCTTTCACCAGAACCCGTAACAATAACAATTTTTATATCATCATCTGCTGCAGCAATAGAAAAGGCATTCTCCAATTCATTCATAGTATCTCTATTCAATGCATTTAGTACCTCTGGTCTATGAATTCTGATAATCACAATATCTTGTTCCTTTTGTATCGTGATGTATTTCAAGTGTCGATCCGCCTCCCCATATAATCCAGAACCTGCCATATTATGATAAGATACACGAGGTAATCCATAAACAGAATATTTAACTGTTGTACAGGCTGAATAATAGATCGGATTGATTGAAAGTCAACTTTGATATTAAGGTAAGATGTACTGCATACCATAATATCTCGACATATGAACGTGTGATTAGCTCGGTGCGCTCCATAAACAAAATCCATCGTCGTGTGGAGATGGTCTCAAGTCAAAAAAAAGTCCGTAGCTAAGCTAGGTATCTAGTTACTTAAAGATGTGTTATCCATCAGTTATAGAATTAGTGGAAGAAATTATACATGAGCAAGTAGCCACAGTACAGCGCAGTACTTTGGAGTCATCAGATCTAGTTGATATAATTTCAGTGTGGTACGAGTACGAGTGAAGACATTTGGAGCAGAAACGCGTTGAATACAATCATTACCTGTCTAGACTGTATTATATATATGTGGTACTCCATTTCTTCATTAGTAACAATGGCTATAGAGATAGTCAAAATGTGAAAACCGTATTTTAGATGAAATAGACCACTCGATCTTGGATAATCCAGCTCACAAATGATCTTGACTGGTCCCAGACATGAGGTGTAATAGATGACCAATGAATGAAAAACTAAGCGCAAAAGAAATTTTTGGAAGTAAACTATTTGTTAATGTGATTAATAAAATGTGCTAATGCTTAGGATTCAAATTCTCATTACTCAGATGGGTCTCTCAATTGGGGATAATGGTAAATATGAAATGTTGTACAAACAAAAGACTAGTGTGGGCAAAGAAACATACCCATGACCTGTCAAATTTGTTGATTCATAGAAGATAAGGTTTTAGAAAAAGATTACTTGAGCATAGAGAACGAGAAGGAGACCCCCTGACGAATGCATTTTGTTGCTAAAAAGATATGTGGAATATTGCAACAAAAGTACTTAAAAACGCCATCAATATGAGACATAGAATTATTCTTCAAAGCAGCGAGAACTCCTTCCAGCAGCCTTAAAATCCCTAGATGTAGAACCAATTTTGTTTCTTATTATGCTAAGCCAAAAAACTAAGTCAATAGATCATCCATTTGAGCCATAATAACCTTCAGCTAATTACACGAATGACATAAGCTTGGATATAACTATCAAGTTGTGGCTTATTCAATTTCTCGATCGGTCCTCGATAAACGACTAAAGTACACACATAAATACATCCCTTTTATTTCTGCTAATGGAGTTATTGCAACCTCTGTGTTCCAAGTAACATGAACTGTTTTGAATTCTATCTCGGTACCATTTTCATCTATCGTAACTTTCAGGTTTTTGTTATTTCTTTCTTGCAAACTAGGGATTATATAGTGTAGATGGAATAGATAATTCATATTTGCAACATGCTTACCAAAGTTGTTGGTATTAGGCTTGCATTCTGCAACAATTAATTTTCCGTTCCCATCTAACACTGCTACGAATTTTATGCTCGGATTAGCACAGAGTGCAACTGCACATATCTTTCGTAAGTAATTCCTTCCTCTCCGCATTAGTCTACCATTTCATGGTCTATAAAACATCTTCATAATGAATTGGTCAGATAATTAAGGCAAATTATACGATATAATTTTAATCGGATAAATTTTCATCTCTTGATTCTATAGGAAAGTAATCTAATGTAACGTAATTCAAGTACCAGCAGCTACTAAAAATGTTACGAGAGTTAAATCACTAGAAATTTAGCTATGAATGCCAGTATGAAATAGATTCGAATATAATATTCACTTTGCGAAAGATAATGTACTGAATAAAATGTAACACATATAGTCTCTGTTGACGGTAAAACAAAACCCCTATCATCACCAACAAATCGAAAAATAGCAATGGGTGCCAGGCGGGAGTTATATAGCTGGACTTTTAATAATATTCCCGATGTACGTTTGCTTGCCTTCTAATATACTCTATTAAGTCTTTATGAACATCTTGACGTTCTCTTCGAATCTACCGTTTCATCCCTTTTACAAAAAATTGCTTTCTTTGGAACGCTTCGCTAAACCATAATTTCTTGTCAATAAAGATTCAATTTCATGATAAAAACGGTTGGGTACATTGTCTAATTAAATTTAATTGAATATTGGAATATGACTATGTTTCAGGAAGTCTTGTAGCTGTTCATAACTCTCTAATCCAAGATATTTCATCAAGTATTCAATAATATTGTCGTCGTATTCAGCATTCTTGTACTTTTCTTTGCCCACAGTAGCTCGAATATGCTCTGTCTTGTCATCCAAGTCAGTATTACTTGCTACATACTTTGGTAGTAGCATATATAATACTTTATGAATCATAATTTGCAGAAGTTAATAGAACAGATACTGTTTCTGGCATTTTTGTCATCATTATTGAAATAATCACATAAAGTAAGCCCATCGCGATCAAAATCTATAATACCATCTTATGCTACTTACCCCTATATAGGATTCAACTTAGAACGAAAAATAATGGGAGTGAGTATTCCATTAATCCGATACAAGTAGAAATAAAGAATTCCATTAGAAATACCGGAAAACATGCTGTGGTTAGAATAGCAAAAAATGGATTATGAGGACTATTTATTTTACTGTTCTTCTTCCGAGAATACTTGCTCGGCTGCTTGTGATACTACGTTTTCGTTGCCCTGAAGCTGTGGAGCAGTATTTTGACATCCAACATTCACACCACATCCACATTTTCACCTTATGTAGCTATAACTGCTGGCAGAGCTTGAGACGGTTTTTTTTATGCCACTTTGGTCTTCTATTGCTCCAATAATTGTTGTTGTTCCAATCGTTGCTAAAACAATTATGGCAATAGTGCAAACAGCAAAATGTCTCCGCCCAGGGATGATATGCTGCATAATACGAAATCCTCACAG
>JAATVS010000055.1 GCA_014523695.1 Nitrososphaerales archaeon TH5895 | reverse complement strand
TAACGATGAGATGAGAAGTGGTGAGCTGGTGTGTGGGTTACTCGAAAGAGAGGAAACTCCTCCCTCTATGCAGGCACTCGGATCAGAGATGATCGGTCGGAGACGGTCGGCTCCGGAACAGAAAAGATATCCAGCCTGGACTAACAAAGCTGTGATGGTGGATAGCCTGAGTGTCCTCAACTGGAATGAAACTGCCGTCCCGAGTGGAGCAAGGCCAAATTGAGCGTTTAAGTTCCTGCAGCAGCTAAGGTAGGCCGCTAAGCGGAATCCCACTTAAAACAGAAGGAGGGTTACTGCCAGGACACCATTTCTCGATCCAATTAATTGCCTGCCTATTTTATCCACTCTGCCTAGGTACTAATTAATACAGGATAATCCACAACTATTTATTAATCTGACTAGTTGAGAACAACAATTTTTCCGCAGACAAGTGCTTCAAGAGAACTGGCAGATACTTATGGTTACCATGAATGGATGATTGGTCGATTCCTTGAATACATGCCTGATGCGGAGAAATGTATATCTTCAATGGAAGCCCCCTCAAGTACATATATCCGTACTAATGCCATAAAGATTGACCCAAATTCCCTTCTATGCATGCTTGAAGCCAGGGATATTGATGTCGAATCCACAGAATTGCCTGATGTTTTTAGAGTAGTTCGTTCTGCCTTACCAATCGGAGCTACTCCCGAATATTTGGCTGGACTATATTACATTCAAGACCTTAGCTCCTGTATTGCCGTTGAGGAATTAGGTGTTTCATCTATGCAGCAAAATTTGGACATGGCTTGTGCCCCCGGCGGTAAGACAACTTTCATGGCCCAGAGAATGTATAACTCCGGAGCAATATGTGCCATTGAGTATAATAGAAGACGGATCCCTTCCGTGATCTTTAATTTGTCTAGATGCGGAGTAATGAATACTTCATTATACAATATTGATGCCAGGTCCGCAAGCAGCTTAAATAGGAGATTCGATCGGGTACTCCTGGATGCCCCATGTACCTGCGAAGGGATTATCTCCAAAGACAAAACAAGAAAAACTAGCCATTTTCCATCTGATATTGAAGAGTCAAGCCAAAGACAGTTGGAAATGCTTTCGGAAGCCATTAGGGTTGTCAAACAAGATGGCCTCATAATATACTCTACCTGCTCGTTTGCACCGGAAGAGAATGAACTGGTGATAAACGAATTGTTAGAGATCTCAGGCAATGCAGTCGTCATTGAACCCGTTCATCGTGGTCTTCCAGGCCTAACTCGTTTCGGCGATCGAAGGTTCCATCCAAGCCTCAGTCGTACTGCTAGATTGTATCCACATTTGCATAATACAGTTGGATTTTTCATTGCAAAGCTAAGGGTGTGTTGATGATCTTTTTTTGACTACTATAAATTTTATTTTTTTCCAATGAGCAGCTTGATACCCCATAGAGAACCGACGCGCGAGGAACTTACTCTGCTCCGTAGGAGCTTTGACCATTGGGGAATATTTGATTTCGTTCTCGACAAAGAGATACTGATAAGAGAAAAAAGTTACAATGGTACTAGAATAAGGGAGGTATTTTTGACCACAAAAGATAACTCGAAATTGTTATCGGAGAATACATCAGTATCATATATCGGGATGTTGATTGGGCACCTGAAGAGAAGGAGTTTTGTTCCTTCCATGGCAGGAGCGGATCTTATATCGAGAGTTGGCGTTAACTTTCCTTATGTTACCGTTAACCAAACTGCTGAAGCTTTAGTATTGTACGGTCGGGACATAATGTATGCTTCTATAGTAGATTATAGAGACCTGCGTAAAAACAATACTATTGTTATCATACTTAATGAAAATCGCGTGGCTATCGGCTTAGGAATAACTACGGTGCCTATTGACGAAAATAGCCATATAGTAGATAATAGGATCGTTATAAAGACGATAGTAGATTCTGGGCACTATCTGAGGAATGAGCGATGGATAGACACAGGAATGGACAGAAATAATTATAATATCTAGACAAAAGTGGAAGATTCTCTGTCCCCGTGCGAATTTTCACTAGCATCTATTCGAGTTAGTATGAATTCCTAAGAACAGAGCCATCTATTTTCGCGTTTTTATAAGGACGAAAACAGCAACTGCGCCCATCATACCGCCAAGAACCAAGAGAACTTGTATCGGAAATCCTCCTGTAGCTGTAGCAGTCCCTGTTGGGGCCTGTTGAGTGACGACAGCAAACTCGGTATCACCGGTCTTTTGTATCTTGGAGAAGCCAGCTATGATCATTTGAGCGGACGGTGGAGGTGAAGTAGATTCGACTGTAATCGGTGTGCCATCCATCGTAGCGCTGACTTGCTTTTC
>JAATVS010000368.1 GCA_014523695.1 Nitrososphaerales archaeon TH5895 | reverse complement strand
GTAAGAAGATGCTTTCAACGGTGAGTCAAACGTTTTAATATCGAACTACTTAAGGGAATTTTTGTGGGCCCATAGCTCAGCCTGGTAGAGCGACCGGCTCATAACCGGTCGGCCAGGGGTTCAAACCCCCTTGGGCCCACTATGTATATGGGTTCAAATACATCATGTGAGGATATTATCTCCATCGTATACGACGGGAGAAGAGGAGAAAGAGAATAACTAATTGCCAGCAAAACTTTCAACAACTGTTTCAAAAATACAGTTCATACCAAATCCCGTTAACGCGAAGCTAATCACACAATATCATGATTTCATGGTTGAAAACAGGGCATCCGAACGTCACCAGAACAATAACCTCAAAATAATCATTGCCTATGCTACTTTCCTCGGCCCCAACACGTCATTTTACGATGTATGCGAAAGAGGACAAATAATTTCGTTTCTTGATACGCGAAAAAGAAATTTCGAGAAAGATCCTGATGGCAAGTGGATTACGACTTGGAATGATTATCTGCATAGAATCAAGCATTTCATTCGATGGCTACATAATAGGAATAAGTCAGATTCAGATCAGCAAGACTGGCGAACGCCGTCTTTTGCTCTGATAAAGGAAAAGAAGACTAACAGACTGAGTCCGTACTCAGAGAGCGAGATTTGGGATAGGGATGAACTCCTTTCCATTATTCATTATGAGTCATACTCACGCAACAAAGCAGCATTAGCCCTACTCTGGGATTTGGATGCGAGGAACCACGAGATTACTGCATTGAGGATCAAAGACATAAGGTTCAGGGAAAATTATGCAGAAGGGGAAATACCCCACAGTACAAAAACTGGAGGCGGACCTATATTACTAACTTTTTCCTTCCCATATGTTAGGGATTGGTTAAATAAGCATCCATTCAGGAATACTCCTACTGCAAGGCTTATCTGTAATTTAAATAATGGGTCGCCAGTAAGCCCAGACTCATTACAACAAATGATGCATCAGTTGAAGGAAAGGATTGTCAGGATGCTGGAGAATAACTCCATAGGAGACAAGACTGACGCAGAAAAATTACAATATCTAATTACCAATAAGAGATGGAATCCATACTGCATTCGTCACTCGGCAATAACTTATGATTCTGATTATCTTCCTGAATATGCAGTAAAGAAGAAGGCAAGATGGTCTATGAACAGCAGACAGGGTGCTCGTTATATAAAGCATAGAATGGGTAATGACTTGAAACAAAGAATACTGGTAGAAAATGGGATCATTTCTCAAGCAAGTAAAAGCCCTAGTGTGCTTTGTTGTCCACGATGTAACCTTGTGAATACTGCTGAAAATAAATATTGCTCTGGCTGCAGCTATCCATTAATACCTTCTGCATTCGATGAAATCAAGGAAAATGAAAACCAAAAGTTCAAACTACTTGAACAAAAGCTTAGTACCATGCAATCGATTATGGAGAATCTAATCGCAAATCTCTCTAAAACAAAGGATCAACAGCAGTTGGATGGACTAGCACAATCATTGTTCTCTTCTGGAGCGCTGAAATGTGTTCTTAATGAATGATTGTGCGCTATTACCGATCTATGTCTGCAGTTCTATTCTATTGCTTTGGCAGCCGTACGGGATTGCTTCTGAGCTCTAAGCTCGACGGGCATGTTCCCTGGTTCCGGACAAGGCTTGGAATTGGAATGGGACAAGCTATTACACTTTATGCATAAATAACACCTCTTTGGATATTTATAGATCTTAGTTTTTGTCCATGAATGGGCACATCTCATTTTTTTCATGGAGCCCTTTTCGATCTTGCTCGCGAAATACTGCTGAACCTTGACGTTATCTTCAACTGTTTTGATCCATGATTCTTCCAGCCCTTTGTATATATCTGGATAAACACTTTCGAATATTCTACAGAGTCTGTTAAATCGTTTCCGATCTAGTTCACAATAATGCACTTTGTCTTCTATAATTGGAGGATCTGCGATGTCCTTTGCTGATGAGGTTATGTAATGGTTATCCAAAACTGTGTTTCCAAAGAGCTCACAAAAATGTTCATACCACCATCTAAGGTCGATCGCATACTTTAGAAGAATTTCTACATGCTCACTTCTTTGCTGATGATTGGGTTTAGTCTGCGTAGACAATGAAAATGGCATCATAGATTGGATAAACAAGTACACAATATAAGCGCCCATCCTATTTACGAATTCAAACAGATGGCTTTCATTTGTATCTCTTTCAGTGAACATTGTTTTGCAAAAAGCAGGTGAAGGGCTTGTTCCCCTTGTTTTACTTTCCAGAACACCCATTGGGGTAGTGTAGTAACTGGAGTTTGATGAGAGGTAATAACGTGGGTCATTTTTCTCTGAAAGTGCTAGACCGCTACTGTTTAAGTCCATTTTTGTAGCAAACCAATAAGTTTGGTTTAGAGACGAATTTGATAGGTAGTACCTATTTCCAATATTATAAACTATATTCTTCTTCTTGAGATCGGATATATGACGTGAAGCGGACACCCTATGGATAAACAAGCGTTTCGCAATTTGATGAGGGGCTAAGCCAGGTTCAATCATTAACAACCTAATTATTCTTTCTTCATAGTCCTTGCCAGTAGATACAAACTTGCCAGTAGTCCCATCATATGAGATATTTCTTCCCTTTACGTGTTTTGACATCCGTTACACTTCCGATAGTGCTGAAGATGAAATCATGGAAAAAGCAAATAAAGAGTATTACGATATAGGGAAGCCCCATCCTGGTGAAAATATACTTGAAGACTTTCCTCAGACAATGTTGGAAGAATCAGAGTTTATATTTATAATATCCAAAATTGATGAGACTTACCTTCGATGTTACCGTATATATCATAACTTTGAATATGTCCTAGATAGCGAAGGCAACGATGATGATGGTTTGCAGCAAAGACATCCTGATTACGTTAACTTTTGTAAAAAGAGAATAGAGACTAGAGACCCTGATGTAGACATTGAACTAGACAGATGTTACTAGTTAGGATATATTGTTTTCTCACGAATCAGGGTACGTCCACTAGTTTTGCACAAACTACCTTAGCCTGTATTGTTAGTTGGGCCTGGATTTTGATAAACTCAAAAACCACGTCTGCATAGTTTCTTATTTCATCATCCTCTTTTCCTATGCGAGATATTACGAAACATGTTTTATTTTTATTGTCAGACCTTGGAAGTGTGCGATTACGTAGAGTCATTTTAAAACTATGCGATGATATACAGAATGACTTAAAACTTTTTAAAATCCCTCAAATAACGCTGTGAGGACAGTCTAAAACAAAACTATTGTCGAAATTCTAGATACGCCCATGTATTGAAATCAGAAATTGTGCTGCATTTAAACTGTTTATGCCATGGGATCGATTATTGGATTGGCTACACTGATAAGACCACCAGACTCCACAACGTCCCGTATCATCCTAACTAAATCTGGCACCAACTCAAATTGTAAGAATTTCCATGTATCCTTATACCCAACGACGCTACCATTACGAGATTCGTAGGGGACATTTCGATACCAGACTATTTCTATTGGCGTAGTAGAGTGAAAATATACGCCGTTGTTATGAACCGTATTACGCACCAAGCGAAGCAAATTGAGCAAATTTAAATATTGAGGCAAGCCCAACCGAGGCATGAGCCATCTGATATTAGTTTTAGGGCTTTGATATCCTTTGATATCGTGGTATTATCTACTCCTAACTTTGTGGCTATCTCTACTTCAGTATAGGATTGAGTAACCATGATAGCAACTTGTCTCCTTCGTTCCTCAATCTGATATTGTCTTGCTGCTTTTTTGTGATCTTGCTTAGTCATGAGTAGTTTTTGACCCTTTTAACGTTCATTTCAAACATGTTTGAATCAAGCATATGATAATAATAGTGAAGTACTCCTAGTTAGCCGTTTTTATATCTTACATGTATGATTCTGGTCATTTGATCTTCAATATAATATCATTTCACTCAGTTAAATTTAACTTGGCCAGTATTTTACCTATGTGTTAAGCGCCTTAGTGTGCTTATTAACAAATTGCTCTTTTGTGAGAGATTTTTTGACATTCAGAGATGCATTAAACTCTCGAATGAATGATTCATCACTCCTCAATGCGTTAAAATCCCTCTTAAGTGGACGACCAATATAGTTCATTAGTATCATGAGGTCCATCCCAGATAAGTCAACATTATCATTCTTTGAGTATAACAATTTCATTAGTGATGATAGCACCTTACTAACTTTTGCATCAGTGAATCTACTACAGATGTAGTCAAAAGCAAAGAAGGAGGACGAGGAAGACATCCCACTCTGGGTTAAAGAGAATAGAGGATGGGCCTTCAAGGATGAGGTCACAAGCCTTAGCAAAGCAAAGCAGCACAAGCAGCAGAGGACAACTTATCAGGTAATGGAATAATGGAGCCTAAGGAATGACCACGAGAGCAGAATGTCAAAACTGTCATGCAATGGTAGAGTTTACTATCAAATGTCATTGCAATCAATGGTTATGCCCAAAATGTACTCTTACACGGGGAGAGCCCCCTGGAACAAAGGCAAGACTGTAGCAAAGGACGGAATCTACTCTCCTAGAGTTCTTAGGAAGATGAGACTAGGCCAGAGAACAGACAACTCAATACTCTTGTGATAAACAAAATACGCGATGTTCTGAATCCAGAACAAGAAGCAAAGAAAAAGGAACTTAGTCATTATGATGCGTCCAATGAAGGGATGATTGAAGATGTATCCGATTATGAAGCAGGAATAAGAGATGAGTTTCAGGATATAGTCGACGAAAGTGCAGACACGGTGCCGATTGTGAAAGACATGAAGAAAATCCTCAAGAAACACAAGGATAACGAGCCATCGCTGTGATGATGATGATGATAGTGGAAGCATTAACTCGGCAGTATTCCATAAACCAGAGATTTCTATACTATTAGTAGTTAATAAAATATGGTTCTTTATCTTTACCTTTAATCATCTATTACTACTTTGCCATTTTAGGCAGTAAACCCCTCCTAAACTTCTAGGGGGGGGTCAGAATATATTTGTGCGACCTGTATCTTATGCTAAACATCATAAGGAGATGCAGGGTTCATTACTACTTCCATTCCCACACTTTAACCGAGCAGTTCCCTTGCTCGTCCCCTTCATATTCACAAACGCCGACCACGTTATTAAGGAATGATAGCGTTCCTCCACCTGTTGGAGTTGTACGATAGAATACTGATCCGTGGAATCTTACTTTTCCTGGACTTGTGAATCTTCCTATTGCCTGAGCCGTATAAGTTGCCATTCCCTGTCCATCCTTGGCTGTTATTACTCCTTGTACATCCGCATACATTATTTCTCTGATAATAGCACAGTATGTTCCGGTATCTGTGGCCTCTATTTCTTTGTATTTTCCACTCATTTTGAATGAGCTCTCTATCTTAGGGGGATCTACATCTAACACTCTTTGACCTGTTATCTTACCACTTTCATCTTCAATTAGTTCTCCTAATACCACTCATTATTTCACCGCTAAAACAAGTACAGCGCAGACATCGTTTATTTAGCATTCTTCTATTGTTCTGCAATAATGTTTTGTATGCCTGCTGGGGCTATACAGCGCGACTAGCAGGACAGGCGAAACAAGAACAGGAACAGGCTCCGGCTCAGGCTCAGACTTAGGCTCAGACTCAGATTCAGGGGATACAGATCCAGGCGCAAACCCAAATACAGATTACAAGACGGAAAGACGGAAATATACCCATAATATGAATACGTCGAAAAATGAAGAAAAAGAGCCAACTAACGAGCAAAGCCAAGGGACAGAGTCATCCGTATAATGATAACGCTTCAACTAGTGCCTGTAGAAGATATACAGGATTCTACCAATGATATAACAAATATTACCACTCAGGAGGAGGAGCCTAAATCAATGGATAACGATAGTGCAAAAGATGTGACGTATACCCGTACAGCACAAATTTCCGTCTTACAGTCTCATGAAGCAAAAGGAGAGGGCAAGGAATCCCTCACACCCAAAGAATGGAACACAACGAGTTGTTACTGATACTGCTGAAGGTTCAGACCACCTCCAGGTTTTTATGAATGGTAGTTGGATGCTTATAGTTCGATCTCTTTCACATTCTTTTTAGACATGTTTGACGTTCACGTTGTTGCATTCTCCGTAGTTATATCATACTTTAACCGAACCTTACCCTATATCCCCAGAGGCGACGAGTTGCATTAGACCCCCTGCATCTATTATCATTGTAGAAAGTCCAAACTTGTCTGGCAGATCGATAGATGTTGCATTCTCCGCGGTTATATCATACTTTAATGTATTTGCTTCCGAATCATACTCTGGATTAAAGAGTTGAATTTCGGCTAAATCTAGTCTTTGTAACACATTATCTAGAACCAGGACGGCATTGGGTGGGTCTACGGCAAAGTTGTTTGCCCCAACACTCCAGTTGCCGATAAAATCGGTTGTGTTAGAAGTTGTTACTATTCTGTCAGGCCTATCTGAAAATGATATTGTCTTATCAGATACATTGCTTAACTCAAGTGTAGAAGTTGTATCATTCACTTCAGATACTGAGCCAGACTCTGCATTTAGGATAAACAAGAACTGTGCTCTAGTCATATTGTTGTTGCCAGTTGCAGTTGCAGTCTCATTTGCTCCAGAAGTCATTGTAGCAGCATCTCCTCCGTCTGCTGTCTGAGCAAATACCATCGTCGTAACAGGCAATAGTAGAGATGGCGCTGCTACTGTTACTGCGAGTAACAGCATTCCAAATAATGCGTGCATAAGTGAATTGTTACATAACATTTCTGTATATAAAGATTAGGTGAATAATGCTCTTTTCTGTCATGAAATTGATACCGATTTCTGACATCTCCACTCTCGGAAAAATATTAGTTATTGCATTGCGGAAGGTTGTCCAAACTATGGCAAACTGAACTTGTATGCGCAGCATTGACTACACTAGTTTTTAGGAACTTTTGTTCTAGAATGATGAGGTAGTAATGATGATGATCAAGAAGTTACTGTCGCTTGCTTGTTTGCCAGATAAACATGAGTTTTGTCCTCTTAGTTTTGCTGGCGCTACTGGTTGTCAATATAACTGTCACCCTGTAGTATCCTCCACGGGTACGTCCTGATACTTGTATTTCAGGATTTATTTTTAAGCATTGACTGCAGGTCTATCTCAATTTCCCAGATTTCTTAAATTAATTAGGGGTGACATACAATAAATCTCGAGCCAAATTAAGAGCATTCCGAGGGGGCATAGATTTTATTATTGAGCCTAAAAATAACGTCAAAAATGGTTCACACACCTTGGGCCCACTTTAAAGTGGGTTCAAAAGACTTTGTATCTTCACAGAAAGTCAGCCAACAATGGCATTAACTATATTACGAAGCTCAACTTATTCTGGAAGAAGATGGGGATCGTCAATCCAGATTACAACAGGAAGAAGCATGGTGGCTTATACGCATCAATGGCGATCATTGCAACATCATTATTTGCTTTGTCATTTTCATTTCTAGGTGAATCCACTTTGTTTCATAACACAACTGTTTCCGATGTATATGCTCAACCATATGTAGAGACAATGAAGCACAGAGGCCTGACCATTGATCTAGGCAATGGAGTAAAGACAAATGCTCAGCTAACTATTCCCGTTATAGGCGAAGGTCCTTTCCCAGGGGTCCTCCTCATACCTGGTTCTGGCCCTACTGACCTGAACTACACTGAAGGTGCAAATGCTAAACTATTTTGGCAAATAGCTGAATATCTATCAGAAAGAGGATTTGTTGTTCTTAGATATGACAAGAGAGGCATAGGCGAAAATCGCACAATCGTTAACAATACTCTATGGGGAAATATGGCATACGGGGATCTAAAACAAGATGCAGAGAAAGCTGTAAATGTACTATTACAGCAGCCTGAGGTTGATCCAAACAAGATAAGCTTGATTGGTCATAGTGAAGGGGGTGAAATTGCAGCAAGAGTTGCCATTGATAATTCAG
>JAATVS010000010.1 GCA_014523695.1 Nitrososphaerales archaeon TH5895 | reverse complement strand
ACATCTGAACATCTCTGATGGTTTGTGCCATTTTGTTTGGTAGCGTGTGATAGATAATGCCAAGAAAAAGATACTGCTAGAAGGTCGCAGTTACGATGATGGCTGACTCAAAGGAAAAGAGTGAACTACTGCACTTTATGGAATATGCAGTGCAGTGCAGTGCAATGCAAGACACAGGCTTCATTTTTGGGATAAGAAAAATCAACATTAGAAAATGCTTATAAATTTCTTAATAGTAGAATATGTAATGTCTATAACAGTGATCTTAATTGTGTTGGCGATCATATCAGTATCCGCTGTAGTAACATCAACAGTTTTCACCTCTGTTGAAGCGCAGACAGGAATTATTATTAGTATTTCGATTGTACCTGGTGCATCCACTTTAACTGACACAGCATTTCAACCAAATCCAGTAAATGTAAAAGTAGGAGACACGGTTAGTTGGACTAATAATGACAACACCATACATACGGTAATCGAAGGAAATCCCGCAACTGGAGGGGAGGTAGAAGGAGGATTTGCTTCAGAGATACTAGGTCCTGGAGTGACCTTTGAACACACATTCAACCAGACTGGCACATTTGAGTATTATTGTAATCTTCATCCGAATATGGTAGGCACAGTTATTGTGTCTTAAATTAGTAGAATAAAAAGAGAAAAAAGAAAAAAAGAAGATGGTCAGCGTTGTTATTATTTATCGAACTGAGATTTAATTTTAATAGCAGCAACTATTCGATGTGCTTTGGTCGTAACCAGTTCCTACGTTGTCGTGCGATGCCTACGGATCGTATATGCTTGAGGCTCGGGCATGATTCCTGGATTATCATTTTAACAATATCTGCTCATCAGTCTCAATCCAGCTAGCCTCTAGACGTATCCTAAAACAGTCCTAATTCTAGCATAAAGACAAGTGGGACCTGTCTATAGATTATATTGCGATAAATGTGTGGCATGTAATTAAAACCTGAAAGCTTAAGACATATCAACATATTCGTATCATATTGAATCGCTACAGTTTCACCATTACTATAATATTGACTTTTACTTTCTCCTTGTTTATCATAGTTTGGATAGGAAATAACTTCATCTACAAGAGTGGAGATATAGCGGTTGATATTCTTGGCTCTAACCAATCCTATCCTTCTCCCTCATCCTTATCTCCCTCCACCACAATATCAATGATGGAAAGAGGGAATATAGCTATGGGCTTTAATCAGAATGAAATAAAACATGACTTCAGGTCTACTCCTACCGGCGGGCAGATTGTGATAGCTGCTTTAGACAATAACGATACAGAAACTATAGAACAGATCAAAAATCACACTTTGGATATTCAAAAAGAGTTTTCTAAAGGCAATTTTACCAAACCCTTTTTTATTCACGCAGAACAAGTCCCAGGAACTAAAGCAATGACTGACAAGAAGGATCTTATAAAATATAGTACGGAGAATATAAGGAATGGCTCAATATTAGTTCTTGATACAAGAGACGATGAAGTCATTAATGCAATACATCAATTCATGGACTATCAAGGAAGTCAACATCAAAGGCATTAACAGTATAGTATATTATCCTAGAATAATTGTGAAATTCAAGAAAACATAAATCCGGATTTAATAATAGCGATCATCTCCCTTTTCTTCTATCTTCGATGTATTTTGTGTCTTGTGCCATCATCATGGACACAATCGTCGTCTATGTGCTTGTGGTTTAGTTTAGCTTCACCTTTATGCTGTTTGTCATCACAGTCGCACTTAGTGTCATGATCATCTTCATTTCCTAGATAGGTAGTCATTTAAACGTGATAAATGATGGCTATACTAATAAGGATTTATAAGATAAAATTGTTTTCTTCTGGGCTACATTGATTTGCGGGTTACCCGACAAAAATGATCATCCCTTACTTTAACCTTGGTCTTGTAGCACTTTGTTACATCCAAGTCCACTTCCTCGATTTTTCTATACTGGGTTCCTTATTTTGATTATGCAAGACGATCAAAATCTTGTCTAGGTATTTGGAGATTGACTTTGATACATAAACAAGAAAAACCCGAAGAATGCGCGTTAACACATTGATGTTATAACATGCTCGTAATATATATAGCGGGTAAATGATTCATTGATCGATGATTCATATCCTTCATAATGTCACACCGCGTAACAAAAAATGCAACTTTTGCACTACTCGTAGGATTTATCATTCTATCAACTCTAGGAAATAGTTCATTAGATCAATCTGTATTAGGGCATAATTTTGCACCAAATGAAAGTGCATCATTCCTCACATTATTGAATACGATTCAAGCTGAAACTCAGCTTGTAGAGGAAAAACATTTTGAATAACAGGACATTAGCAATGGAACATGCAGAAAACGCTGTTAATCTGCTAACTGAGGAATGGATAAACGAGATTGCTGAAAAAAATCCACGAGTTGCGACTGAACTAAGTAATGCAATTAATAATCTAAGGAATACAACCACATAAACGGAAATTATTCCGACTACTACTACCTGACAGTAACTTCATCCTGAAACGATGTATTTTCGTAATTTACGCTTTAACGCTAATAATATTAAGAAGCTGTTTTAATCTTTGAAATCCAGTCACATTTGCAGCTTAGTTCTGCATGATTCATCTCTACAGCTTCTTTCCTTGGCGACTTTGGACTTATGGCAATATAATACTTGATTACATGGGCAAAATTTTAAGGCTTACTTGGATATCATTCAAACTTTAAATCTTACACGATAGATTCAGGGCTGCGTGGTCGATTTCAAGAAATATCGTGAAAGATTGGATAATAAAATAGGCGAGGCAATGGCTACCGACAAGGTTCTCGAGGTGCCATGGTGGGATGTCGTTATCAAACACTTGAATCTAATGTCCTATTATTTTGCTCATGACACTGGTGTAGAATCCGCTCATAAAGGCGGAATAGATTCAAAAGCCGTAGTCGACAAAGGCAGATACAAACTACCTTTTGAAGAGTGGTCTCATGGACGTCTGACTGCACTAAATCTGATTCTTAGTTATAGATTAGGCTTCCAGAACTGCAAGTTTAAGAAAATGAAAAGAGCTATCCACACAAAAGTTAGAAAATCTGATTTTTAATTAATTGAGATAACGTGGATCTGCACAGACATCCCCTTTACCTGGCCTATCTGTAAGCAGTACATAGTCATGGCGCGTTCCATTTATCGTGGCGTAGGCATTACAACCTTCTTCGTTGGAATAGCATTGTCCTGATTCATCATTGTCCGTCGAATGATAGCCTTCAGGACATCCTTCACTATGTAAAAAGAAGCAAGTTGAATCATCATTATTACCAAAACCTTCAGGGCATTCTTGGTCAGCGCCTGGAATACATCTCAATTGATATGCATCAAACATACAGCTCCTGTCAGGATTGAAATGTTCGTTTATTGCAGGTCTATCTGATTTAGAATGTACTACAAATCCACCTTCTGTAAAAAATCCGCTCTGTCTGGAGATTGACTCACTTTCACTTTCGCTGGAGCTTGACGATGCTGTTGATGATGATGAAGACGAATTATCATTTGTTCCTTCAGAACATACACCAAAGCCGTCATTGTATCCAAGCATAAATGTACTAGTATGATATGATGGACCTTTTTCAGGTTGATTGATGTATCTATCATCAGGATTT
>JAATVS010000367.1 GCA_014523695.1 Nitrososphaerales archaeon TH5895 | reverse complement strand
AGCCAACGAATAATACTGGTAATTTAGAAACTATCATTCAACAGAACAACAGGATAATTCAACAAAATGATGAGACTGCGATTCAGGACCGAGCTGGTACTTATATCGGTACTATCGCATTACTTGTTAGTCTATCACTTGTAATTTATGGGTTTCAACTGTCGCGTGGAGGAAAAATAACACAAAAGGCAAAACGACATTACCAAATTATAATATTGTCATTGGTAGTTCCAGTATTTATTCTCATCACTGTTGCTTGGCTCGCGTGGAGCACCCAAAATGAATTCCTGTATCCACATTATCATATAATGGCATCTTTATTGCTTATTCCAGCTTTATTAGTGATCATTCTAATGTTTAAAGGAATAATAGTAGGCGATGACCAGTCGACTGATTCGGCTAATACTAAATGATATCCTTACAAAAGGAGATAAGGTAATGATTAGGTGGACGAATAGTGGAACGAATGCGGGACCATTAATTGGTCGATCAGATACTTAGGGAAAATTAAATAATCTAAAAATCATAATGACTTGTTGCGAGTAAAGCACAACTAGGCTGTATAAAAAATTCACTTGATTTATTGGAAGTTTTTGTTAGAGGAAAGGATTTCGCGGTGTGGAAAAATACACAAGAATTTCCTGGGGCATTTAGTAAGTGGTCCGGCTGGGAGTCTCTCGGTGAACAAATTTCATCAAACATTGCACCAGCAGTTCATACGGACGGAAGACTGATGATATATGTACGAGGTAGTGATAACAATGAAGTACACCAACTGGGAAAAATCAGCAGGCGGAGAATGGTTTGGCTGGAGATCTCTAGATGGAAAAATAACATCAAACATTGAATCAGCAATTAATAAAGATGGAAAAGTGGAGATTTTTGCTAGAGGAATTGATGATGCAGTACTTCATAATACTCAAAAGTCGGCAGGGATATCTCATGATTGGTCTGGCTGGAATTCTCTTGGTGGAAGAATAACATCAGATATTAAAGCAGAAAAGAATGTGGACGGAAGATTATGCGATCGCATTAATACAGGGGGTTCACTACTTGGGGTTATCCAGCTAACTTCAAGTCAAAACTGTTGCTGTGTATAAATATGAACCCTATTTTATAGAGTACAATTGGGAACACAAATTAAACCTATTTTTGGGCACTAATACTACTTTTTCAAGGTGTATATGCTTCATCCATTGCATGCTCAAATTTATTAAGAAGCTTATTCTTGTTTCGATCCAACTGATCCAAATATCCTCCATGTCTTAATACTGAATCTCTGATATCCTCTACCAGCTGTGTAATTCCTAATGTAAAAACCTGATCCAAATCAACTGACCAGTATGATATTCAGTAGGGAGGACTAGAGTTGACGACCCTTTGATATATGCTCGACAATAGTAGCACACCTTAATTATTGTATTACATATGCTCACATGTAATAGACCAAGATTAAAATTCCTTATAATTTTTAGCAGGATATTCTCTATATAATGACACCTCAAAGCCATAAATACATCAAGATTAGCCTTTAATTAGATCATAATAGTATTGCCAGACCCTGCTGAAAATGCTGATGCCAGGGGATCCAATAATAGAAACGGGGAGACTGTAACAGTATCAAAAACAGCTAAATGATCTCTTTGGCTCATGGGACTAAGCATTATTTTGGTTCTTTACGTTCACACATCACTAGCTATACCAGATTCGACTGCATTTAATATTACATTTCTAGTTGGAGCTCTAGCTTCACTTGCTATGATCCCAATGATGATAATTATGCGCAGACGTGCGATTTCAAAGGGTAATGCCTTCAAATAAGTAATTACTTCTTAATTTAAAGTGTGTGTTTTCTTGTCAAAGATTTATGTCATGATAAAAATCTTATATATAATCCAATTAACCATGATACTTAAAGAATGTTATCATCTCTCCTCGTATGCTTATGCTCATTTATAGTGCTAATGATCATTATATCATCGCATGGAATAAACCAGGTCTTCGGAGATTCGGTAATCTCAGTAATACCGGTAGGTAGTTTTCCACAGGCACTTGTCTTTAATCCATCTAACAACAACACCTATGTCGCTAACCGTGATTCAGGGACGGTGTCTGTAATTGAAACTAACAATAATACAGTAATTAAAAGCGTTGCCGTTGGTGCATCTCCTCATGCACTAGTTTTCAACCCATCTAATAACAACATCTATGTGACTAACCGTGATTCAGGGACTGTGTCTGTAATTGAAACTAACAATAATACAGTAATTAAGAATGTTACCGTCGGTAGCTTCCCAGAACAATTGCTCTTCAACCCAGACAACAAAAATATCTACGTAGCTAATGTGATTTCAAACTCTATTTCTGTAATTGACAGCAATGTTAATGAGGTTACCAATGATATTGAAGTTGGTATAGATCCTGTAGACTTGGAATTTAATCCATCCAATAATTATATCTACGTAGCAAATGAAGGCTCAAACACTGTCTCAGTTATTGATACTGGCAATAACAATACGCTGATTAAAGAGATAGAAGTCGGAGGCTCGCCTATATCCTTAAAATATAACCCCTCAAACAATGGCCTATACGTTGCTAATAGGGATTCAGGAACAGTTTCTGCCATAGATACCAGGGATAACACGGTAGCGAATAATGTTCAAGTTGAAAACGAACCTACCACTATAGAATTCAATCCCGCTAACAATGATATATACGTAGCCAATCGCGGTTCACGATCTGTATCTGTAATTGATGGCTCTAATAACACATTACTCGAAACCGTCGTAGTTGGTACCGAGCCCGTTGCTATGCTATTCAATCCGTCCAATACTGGTGTGTACGTAGGTAATGTTGTATCCAATTCTATATCTATTTTAAACAGTGAGAATAATACATTGGCTTCTACAACAGATGTTAACAGTCTTCCCCTCGCCTTAGAATTTAATCCATCCAATAAGGCTGTCTACGTAGCTGGCACACTTACAGGTACAGATGGACTTGTATCAGTAATAAAGTAATTCTTAAGAATTTCAAAGTTGATATTCTAGTTGAACGAACTGATGGCTTAGTCTTCCTACTTTTCTTTACCGGCACCGCGACCTAAATTAATGGCTTGGTTACGCGAATATTGAAAATAAGAAAGTATTATTAACTATCTATCTGCTCTTGGAAGTATATGATAGGGAGATGGGCATCTGCAGCGCTAGGAGCAGAATGGCCAGAAGACAAACTAGTTACGAAATGGAGCAACAAGCAAAAGCATACGAAGCTCAACAACAACAAGCACAACAGCAAATAGAAGCACAGCAAAGGCAAATCGAAGCACTACAACGACAACAACAACAAACACAGCATCATCCTCAACCTCAGCAGCATGAAGACCTTACTGAGAAGTTGAAAAAGTACGCAGATCTCAAACAACAGGGAATACTGACAGAATATCAACTTTGAAATT
>JAATVS010000366.1 GCA_014523695.1 Nitrososphaerales archaeon TH5895 | reverse complement strand
GATGATGCTGTTTCTTGTTGTTGGAACACTTGCTGCAATGCAAAGTCATTGTTATCATCACTGTCATCGTTACCATCACCACTCGTAGGGTTTGTACCCGGGTTTTGTGGTAACGATTCCCGTGTAGCACTGTTAACATTGCCATTTCCATCGCCATTATCATTATCATTTTGTCTCGGTCGAGTTGCTTCAACTGGCAACGTATGAATCATTGTTAAACTACTCATAGATATCAAAGCTGCCACCATCATTATTGCTGTCATGATTAGTATGGATCTTGATGTATTTTTTCTTTGATTCATTCGAACTCGACAAATCTCCAGATAATATATTATATATCTGGAAATATACTTTTTACTGAATCTGTGATTAGTGGCTTTTGATCGGAAGCATCCAATTAGTTTGTTAACAATAATGTACCTCCAGAACATTGCCTTGTTCTAAGCGTCTAATGCCATATTGCAATTGAATATAATAATCATAATCGAATTAGCTTCCAAACCTTGGTGAGGGGCCTGCCCTATTTTAGAATCACAGAGCAAGCTCGACAACACCTTCGATTCCAACTAGGTGACTATATATTTACTATATATTTGAGGCATCACCGTCTCAGATAGTTTGCGAAGAATGGGCTCTAAGGTACTGCCAAGTCTGGGCATGGCAAGGGACCTATCGTATCGGTCGTGCTGGAGCACCTTTATTTTCGGCGTGACGTTTCACTCTAAGCTACTCAGGTTCTGATCTTGTGCGACTGCGACCGATGAAGTCACCATTAATATTATGAATTCTACTATAACGTTATTGTGATGACTGACTCAAGCAGTGATACTAATGATCTCGTACATTCTGGTCGACTACAATCTCATAAATCTCAAACAGAGCAAGAAATTATCGTTGATTCGCTCAAAAAGATGAATCCAATTACATATCATTATTACTTCAATCCCTTTATGGGCAAGACGAAGGAGGGAAGTGTGTGCTATTTTCCTGAAAGTTATAGGGAAGGCTACCAAGATTTTCTAGATGGCCGGAAATTGTTGATCGAATTGGAACTACTTGCTATAGGTCAATCCTCGAGTGGAGAATGGGTTTTCTTGCCAAGTTATTTCCAAGGTGCAGATGCGGCCAAGAATGAACTGAGGTTTGCATTGCTCGCCGAAGGTCAGAGGAGGCTCTTTGATGAAACCTCAAAGACTGGGCAAGAGGTGCTAAAACAATCGCAGTCATTTGAGAGCATCGCTACCGAAAACACAAGAAATAGTGAAGCTCTGACTACGCTTCAGACGGGATATGATAATTTGCGCTCCGAAAATCAGAATCTAAGGGAGATGGTCGAAACCCAGAGGAAATCGGCTGATGAGTACAAGAAAGAAACTGGAGAATTGAAATTGCAATTGAAAGAGGTCCTGACCATGCTACATGGAGCTGACACACAAGAGATTAAGGGTTCAAGTACTGCTGTGCGCAGCAGCGACAAGCGAGTAGAAAAACGAAGAGGAGCTGCTCCTATATCATAAGATTATGTGTCTAAAAAATAATTGAAGAGTCTGGATTTTGGACATTATCAAACGAACTACTTCCTTCAAGACCTACAATAGCAAATACACTGAAATGTTGTTGCTGTGGTTGTGACTTTCATTACTAATCTCTCACTATTTCGACAATAAAAAAAGACTAGAATGAATGTCCTACATACTAGCCTTTTAAATCGTTTCCGCAATATCTTGTTTTTGCCTAACGATTTTCACCTTAACAAACATCCAGTATCTATGCTGAGAATGAATATGCTTGAGGGGGAGTGGTCATCATACACTTTTGCTATCCCTTCAAGACAATCATCTACTAATAAAATCTCAAGTCGCGATGTCTCAGACCGCATTTTCGAATGGAAGATGAATAGGAACTCTTAATACAAGTCTACCATGGCGATACGATTCCCACCATGTTCGAACGATCGGTAGCTACTAACGCAAGAATGAAGTATAATTTGAATTGGTGAGTTAAGAAGAAATCTCTGTATTTTTGCTAACCACTGGTAAACAGTCACCTTTGAAATACAAAATAGTGTAGCAATTATTACTTATTAAAAAAAGCTTTGACATTTGGTCGATATAAATAGTAAATTACTATGGCATTGATGATTATATGAAATATCGAACCAAGGTTTCCAACTATTATCGATCCTATCCCTACTATTATACCAATTCCTGATAGGACTAGTGTTAGTGTCCAGGCCCAATTCTTTGCGTTCCATAAGCCATAAGCCATCAGAAAATAAG
>JAATVS010000365.1 GCA_014523695.1 Nitrososphaerales archaeon TH5895 | reverse complement strand
TCCTGCCGTCTCCTCAATTGCGACTGATAGTTTTTGTCTACCTCCGCTTGATTTTTTTGAATCTTCTTTCTTCTGGGTCTGGGATTGAGCTTGGTTGGAGCTTGATGCTGTAGTTGAATCTTTATTTTTCGTGTTTGAGCCTACTGGTCTCTTTTTCGCGCCACCCATGGAATTCCAACTTGTATTTGTTCAATATAAGTTGTACGCCATAAGACGGGGATGTTTTTCATCGGAAGCTAATTTTTGACAAGATATGACTCTCGAGGAGTATTGAACTCTCTTTGACGAGCCTCTAGAGAGTAATTCATTGGGTCTGCATTTCATAGATGAATGCGAACAAGTCTTACATTAGTTCTACTATCTTACAGTGAGAGAATAATAGTATGAAGAATAGTCTTGTTCCCCCTTGATTGTTCTGTCAATTTTTAAGGCTTGAACATAAAAACACTTGGTGGTATTATACACATTTCTAATCCTAGAACCGTTACGTACTACACTGAATTCTAAACATATTTTTGCCTTATACGTCGCCCCCTTAAGCGTACCAAAGCCGGTTAGGATCAAAACTGAGTCGTAAAAATCTCCCATTTACATGGTAATTCAAAGATTCACAAGTCTTACATTTTATGTAACGGTCGTACATATATGGTCATCTTGAACGAGGACAATATATCCTTACACCTATTTCTTATGGTTACTTCCGTAATCCCCGCAAAGCTTGAAATCTCCATCTGTAACAAACTTACTCCCAAGAGTACCGACGCAAGATATATGTAAGCTGCTGCAAGACCATGTGGCGATTTACCATCAGCAAGCATATGATCATTTGTCTTGTGAGCTATATCGATCGCCAGTCTTTCAACTTTTGTATCGATCTTAGCCATGTTGGCCAATTTAGATATATACTGGTCTATTGCTGCAGATACAGGATAAGTATCGTGTTTAATGACCGCAAGAGTCGGAGTCCGGGTGGTAACAGGAAGCAAGGAGTGGCCGGTCAAGTTGCTTGTTCGCAATTTATTCTGGCTATTTGACTCTTCAAAATAGTATGGGCCTATCCTAGGCTTTTCCGATAAATTCTCGAAATGCCGATATTCGTATCTAGGCCGAATATAGGATTCGGAGAACATTCCCATTTCCATGACCATGGATCTGTAGTATTTGGAAGCTAGTCTAGTATTTGCTTTGGATTTTTCACCAGTGCCTAATGGACTAACAATTTCCTCAAGAGACCTCACCACATTGCATTTCTTGCAAGCAAGATAGATTGTAGCGGCTGCAATACAAATCACTGATTTTCCTTTTGCCTCACTCCTATTTTCATACAGGCGATAGAACTTTGCAGCGGTTTCAGTAATAGTCTTAGGAAGAGATAACAGCGAACATATTTCGTTGATCTTGTACAAGACATTTGACAGTCTTCTTTCCTTTGGAGAAGCAACCCTAATTCGGGATTGCCATTTTCTCATAGTATTCATTTGTTCCGCAATCGCATAATCAATATTTTTGCCGCTGTAGTCCTTCGAACTAAATCCTATCTCTGTTCTTAGTCCATAATCATGCAAGGAATAACTAGTATGACCACTTGCCCTAGTCAACTTATTCTTCTCTTCAAAATCATTAGAATGACTCTCAGGGCCATAGTCATTTATCTGATCCATAACAACACATCCACACCTTTCGCAAATGTATTCGCCTTTGCTTTGGTCATGTATTAGCCGAGAATCACATTCAGGACATATCGTACAATAGTCCATGCTTGTCATACTTGATTAGCTACCCCTGATTCAAAGCGGCTCCCCTGATCATGCTCCATAGCTACGGCATGAAAACTACTGACACCGTCTCTGACATAAGTAAATCCCGATATTGCAACCATCGATTTCCAAAAATTAATAGAAAAAGCATTCTCCACCATTTCGTCAGTGATCCAAATCACGTGAGCATATCCAACCACCTTGATCGTCAGAACGCAGAAGCCAGCATTATATTTATTTGAAATGGTCATAAGTATTTATTTTAATTGAAAACTTTTGTAGATACAGACCATGATTTGAATAGCTAATTTGAAGAGTTCAAGAGTAATATTTTGTGCATCTATGCGATAATATTTGACATTAATGCTTATTTGGGAAATGACAAAACTGGGTTGTGGATCGCAGTCTGACTAGTGATTTAGAGCTAATCACGAATTGTTTTGGAGTCATGCATCTGCGGAGGAGTAATTGAGATGTCAAGAGGGCTCATAATTTTCTTGTTTTGGGTAATGGGCTTCTTAATAGGATTCGCTGGATATATTGTGTTGCCAGATATTGCTGAATGGTTAGGCCAGGCTGTGCCAGGCATCATAGATCACAAGACTGTAGGGGCGCTGGTAGCAGGAATAGTTGGTTCTGCGGTAAGCACATTAACAATCGTCAAGTGGGCTAACAGATCGACAGTATGATCGGCATTAGGCAATGGTTCTCCCATCTGTTAATCCATAGAAACTACCAGTCTATTTATCAATCTTGAATGGCTAATGCTGGCGAAGATCGATTTATAAATGATATTTCTACATGTTAATAGGTGACGCAGGTCTTTCAGGATTCGTTAGAATCCCTAACAAAAGAATTCAAGTCCACAAGGCGAACTACCCTTGAAATATTCTCTCAGCTTAGGCATGAGGATGCAGTAGTACAAGCTAGTGATTTTGGCAGCCCACCTAATTGGCACCTGGCCCATGTTAGCTGGTTTTTCCAAAAAATGCTTGAGAAGCACGGAGTGAAAATATCTCTACCCAAGGAAATTAACTTGGCCTACTTAAACTCATATTATCAAAAATATGATTTTATTCTGAGTAAACATCAAAGAGGAAGATTTCCAAGGCCGACCATCAAACAAACCTTGCAATATAGATCATTTATAGACAAGGAAGTTGTAGGATTTCTGAAACAGGGAAATGCCGATTGTCATGATGATCTATATTATGACATAAAATTAGCCAATCAGCATGAAATGCAGCATCAGGAGCTAATGATTTACGATTTACAGTATTACTTCAATCGGTTCATCGATCCGGATGATAATTTTCGACCCCCAACTATGAAATCTCCTGAAGCACAGGAAGACCCTATGGAGGGTAGTACAAAAGTTAACGAGGCACGTCTTTCTATGGTGAAGATCCCTGGAGGAATTTATAACCTTGGCTATCCTGGCAACCAGTTCTGTTATGATAATGAGCTTCCAGAACACAAAGTCTTTCTTGAGAATTACTTGTTAGATACATTCCCAGTCACCAATGGAGATTTTCTGCGATTTATAGATGACGGCGGATACGATGATTTTAAACTATGGTTGGCTGACGGATGGGACTTGGTTAAAGAGCACGAATGGAAAGCCCCTCTCTATTGGACCTATGAAAAGGGAGAAGGATGCTGGATGAAGAAAGACTTTAGGGGCAGCCTTAAGTTGGATCCCAGTGAACCGGTTGTGAATGTAAGCTTCTACGAAGCAAACGCATATGCTAGATGGGCAGGAAAACGGCTCCCAACTGAGGCAGAATGGGAAAAGGCTGCCAGTTGGAATGATAAATTACACCGCAAATGTTCGTATCCATGGGGAGAAGATTTGACCGTTCACAAGTACGCTAATGTTCTTGAGTCTAACAATTGGGCACCTTCTCGTATTGGAGCGTATAGACAAGGAAGAAGCTACTTTGGATGCTTTCAAATGATAGGGGACGTCTGGGAATGGACCTCTTCAGAGTACAGTTTGTATCCACGATTTAAATCGAAATTCTCTGAGTATACCGATAAGTGGTCCGTTAACCAGAAAGTTCTAAGAGGAGGTTCATTTGCCACACCATGTTTACAAATCAGAAATAGCTATAGAAATTATTTCAGACCAAATGAGCGAATACTCTTTTCAGGTTTCAGATGTGCTGCTGACCCTTAATTTTTTTGGATCCTCCTTTGCAGTTACATTTAATATTCCTAATTGTTTGCAACCATCAAACCTACGCAATACAAATTCTCATGATCGAGAAAATTTTCTACAATTCGAAAGCCAGAATGTTCAACAATATGCTTCATTTTTTCTAAAGTGAATTTGTACGAATTTTCTGTATGAATTCTTTCATTCTTAAAAAAGGAAAACGATCTCCTGAGTCTGTTCACATACACATCGTGTGTCGTTTTCGAGATCAGATTCATCTCTATCCTATGATGTTCAGTATTGTAAAATGCCAGATGACGAAAGTTGCTCTGGCTGAATTCACCTCCTAGCTCGCGATTTATTCGAGATAGTAGATTAAGATTAAATGCTGCAGTAAATCCTAATCTATCATTGTATGCATCTTCAAGCAATTTAACATCCTTCTCAAGGTCAAATCCTAAAAGTAAGAAATCACCTGTTTGCATGTTCTCTCTCAACGAAATCAGAAATTCAATAGCTTCTTGATACTCAAAATTTCCGATAGTAGATCCTAGGAAAAGTACAAATTTCCTTTCAGGCATTGTTGCATTTTTAGCTGATATTTTGCAAGCCTCCCTGATCCCTTCTGAATAATCAGCTGCTATGCCGAAGGTTTCTAGTCGACTGAACTCCCGGTTGAGATTGTGCGTAGTTTTCAAAAGAATTTCTTGGGAGACATCAATCGGAAGGTAGAAAATGTGTTTTTGATTCTCAAGTAAGGTGGAAAGCAGGATCCTCGTCTTTGCGGAATTGCCACTCCCTAGCTCGATGACGGTGACATCATCGTTCAAAAAATCGAAGATACGTTGTCCAAATCTCTTCAGAATTCCTGTTTCTGTTCTGAAAGGGTAATATTCTGGCTGATCGCATATTCTCTCAAAAAGACTAGATCCTATTGCATCATAAAGATATTTTGGCTTTATCCATTTTTTGTTTGTCTCCTCGGAGAGCCCGTCAACTATATCCCTGGCAAGATGTTCGACAAAGGAGATATTACGTGAAACAAATGGCTGCATTTCTATACCTTGTTCGTATAAATAGCAATATTAGGTTCATAAATAAGTTGTGCAAAGGAACCTAAACTTCAAGTACAATTCATCCTGTGCTAATTATTGAATCAAGTCCTTTGATGTATGCGATTCCCTCCTTCAAGAAATTAGAATAACTTCTCCGTTCCAAATTTGGTTCAAAACTGATATATCGCTGATATTTGATCTTGTGTAGGGCCTTCAAGACGGATGTAAAATCTAGATGCGCACTTCCGGGCATTTTTCGATTGTTGTCTGCAAAGTGCATGTGGAACAAGAGACCCCCTGCCAATTCGATTGCCCGTGAAAACGAATCCTCCTCAATATTCATATGAAAAGTGTCCAATAAT
>JAATVS010000364.1 GCA_014523695.1 Nitrososphaerales archaeon TH5895 | reverse complement strand
GTCGCTTCCGAGATAGGAGAAGAACCAATGGCGACGCCGTTGTGTGAATTGTGTAATAAGAATGAACGATATCATATATGCACAGAATCTAATAATCAGCATTTGTGCTTAACATGTTTTAACAAACTACATTTTGGCATCAATGCCCCACGAACAGGAAAATCAATGGTGTATAACAAATGTATTTTTTGTAACATAGTGTTTGCTACCAATGCTAAAGGCAGTGTTTGTGATAAATGTTCAATCATAGTCACTTGGAAGTCAGCAATGGATTTTCTAGCTGGAGTAAACAGAATCTCAGCCCTAATTAGAGAAAATAAATTAGATTCAAAGTTGAGAAACGAAAATTATTGCATAGAAAACTTTGGTACCCGAGCTACACAAGTAATAATGGATGCAATAGATAGCAGTAGTCTGCACTTCACTTGAATATGGTATAATTTCCAGGCTTGTGTTCTTTCTGTTCTCTTTTCTTAGCTAATTCCCTTCACTTATCCCTATTGATTACCCTGAGCAAGCATGTGTGGGATAGGACAGGAGTAACGGCTTAAAGGTCAGCGAAATGTACCTATTACAAACCACTGGTAGTATTTTAATATCAGAACCGACAAATCGTGAACTGTCCAATCCTTCACAACTATATTGATAACGCCACTAGAGGTTAGAGAATCCTATTTGAGAAGTAATATTACAATAGGCCCAAGGGTGGTTAGATTCCCGTAGGTAAAGGGGCTCATCACCCCCAATAGAGGTAGACTACCTAAAAAAATGTTTCAGTTTATAGAATCACCACTCCATTACCCATAATGAATGCTACCAAATATTTGACATCTTTACGTTCAAGCGCAATTTCTTCGACGTATATCATTACTGACTTCTCTTGCTGGAGATACAAGCCATTCATACATATCCTGTAGAACATATTGTTCTACTGGACTAAATGATGATATCCACTCATTGGAAGGAGAAAAAGCATGCCCAAGATTAGGTGGTCAGGATGATTTACCTCTGTTAATCTTTGTTGCAAAAGCAGCCCTTGTTCAAGGGGTACTTGGCTATCATTTTCTCCTTGCAGTATTAGGATACTTGAAGAGGCATTCCCTATCATGCTTAAGGTATCGTCCAAAGCAATATGCGACCTAACCCATGCTGGACACCCAAGTAAATTTAGGCATTTAGCTGAGAACATTGAGGGTGCAAATGATGTGTGATTTTCATATGATGCTACAAGTGCCGGCTTGAGCTCATTTTCAATACTTATGATACTAGCGTTAGCTTCAGGGGGTATAGGTTGTGGCTGCGCCCTTACCACTCATCATCATACGATCATATGTCATCTATCTTCTGTGTACAAATTTCACATTTCTCACCTGGCCAATATTTCTGGTTCATTGAAAATGTGATGTGGGTCCTTAGCCTTCATGTCAGGAATTGCTCTCAATAATTCTGATGCCATTATCTTGTACTTTTCTTGAACACGTAGAAATGCAAAACTTTTTAAAATATGCGAAAGAAATCAGACATTTATGGGGCCTTATAATCTTGAAACTTTCACAGAAATCTGTCACAAGCTCTTCCTACGGTACCATCTGTAGTTGTCCTGTCATTACCGGTAAATGGTATTTGCAATAATATTGAAAAATACCTTCATGGTCTGCCAGAAAACTCACAACATCACTTTCTCCAAAAGCAATATCTGCATCTACATTGTAGGGTGCGCCAATAGTAAATGAGTGTCTCTCATCTGTAAATGGATCTACATTGTAGAAATGAACGGTTACGTTGTCACCCTTATTTACAATCATTGTAGGAATAGAAAACGCATCTCCTGCAACCTTCAGCTTTTCTTCATCAACATCAGGAATTTCAGCTGTGAAAAGATAGAAGTCCTTCATACCTGGAGTCGTTAGCGTCGGTACAGTTGTTGTTGTGGTCAGGTTGGCTCCAGTCTCATTTACAGTTGCCATTGACGATGAAGATTCATTGTTTCCCTGAGCAAAAACGAGTTTTAGGTTAACCTGTGATGGCGCATCTAATAGATACATGAATGTAATTACTGTAATGATGCTAACTGTTGCTATAACAGCTGTACTCAAGACTTTTGCGCACTAGCTTTTCCTTGCAAATGTCATTGCACATCTATACTAAGTGTTTTCTGCTTTATTAGTAGATCGGCAGTTTCAATTATGATACTCAGAGCCTAATTTTTGTCCCTAATTTTTTCATTTCTCTAACAGACTAGACTGGTATGAGAAAAGAACTAGCTCAGTGCAAACCGAGAAGGTCTTTTCACATTCTATCCTTACAATCGCAAGTCTCCATTAAATTCAGAATATTACCCAATTTATTTAACAGAATATTTATTAGATTTGTTCATTTATTATCTAATGACTATGGATTTTGATAGACTATGCAAAAACATCCTGGGTCTGGAATCCAAGATAAGATTCGCTGGTGTATGTGATGATTCCGGTGCGATAAAATATGGTGGACAGCGTGAAGGAATAACAAATCTCCTATCTCCAGAGGAAACTAAAAGATCAAATTTGCAAGCCCTAGCCAGATGGGCTTTAAGGAGCTCCCTCGCATCTAAAGTGGGTAAAGGAAAATATGCGATGTCAGAATATGAGAAAATCAAAAGGATAACATTTCCGTTAGAAGAAAACCATTTGCTCTTGGTTACAACCGAAGTAGATGCAGATCACAACAAAATAATAAGTGATATTCTACTCATGCTTACGTGATCAAGATTTCAGATCATTTTATATAATTAACAATGGATATGTAATATACCAGAGATGATCCAAAATTGGGATAGACTGGTACTAAAAGGGGTGC
>JAATVS010000363.1 GCA_014523695.1 Nitrososphaerales archaeon TH5895 | reverse complement strand
TAGAAATCTCTGCAGATCCAATAGATATTCTATATTATGTTCAACTAGCAATATAGGTATATTCAGTATACCGGGCAGCAACTGCATAAGATAATATCCTTCAACATGAACTACGTCGAAAGAATGATCCTTGAGCAGAAGAGAGATTTCGTAAACACCTTCTTCCGAATAGTATTTCTTCACTAAGAATGGATAATCATTTCCATTACTAAGCCTGGCCAAACAATGAGAGGCTGTTGCTGCTTTAAAAATGCTGAGGCTCTTGCAATAAGGTTTCAAATGCTCGGCGTAGATATTGTCTGTCTTTGGTGATGCAGTCAGAGAGCAAAGATGTATTTCGAACTTTTCTCCCAATCGTCGTACAAGCTCATACTCTCGTCTACGGCCTCCACTTGCCGGAGGATATGGCAGTTGAGCAGTGAGGAAGAGTATGTTCATCTAAGACTATCTTTTTTCCTCGTTTTATAGAATACAACTTGCAAAACATGACTTAATAACATTTTGATTTTAACTTTGAGATTACCTGTTAATTAGAGGAAAGATTCCAACATTTTTTTCTATGGGACCCCGTTAGTTGATATAAAGCCCGCACGCTTACACTGACTTCAATTATCATCTTCCTGTTCTCTAAGAATTTTCAATAACTCTTCAAACCTGTCCTGTCCCAAAACGCCTTTCAATTTTTCTTCTGAATTGATGTCTTCTGAAAGTAATAATCGGATAACTGTGTCCTTTGTGTCTGGATGGAGATCCTTTATAGCATTCTCTATGACTTTTCTGTAACCCTTTCCGAGATCCTTGGGTCTAAACACAGAGCCCATGACATCTTAAGGTGATTGTTAGTAATAAAGATAATGTAAACGGAAATGGTGGGAATAAATTGAATGATTATGGTTATAACTATAATGTAGTTGTTACTACTCACTAATATCGAATTTGTATTGCAACCTTTATAAAACTATGAGTAAAGAACTACCTCCTCCTTTTCAAATCGCTCTCAAATTTCACAAGAGAGACAAATCACTTTTTACAATTAGCCCCCTAAAATTCATCTCTCCTTATTTTATACGAAATACATGTTTAAGTTGCATGCATCAAATATTTTCTTTTGAACAACCACTAACTTACGGCTGTACCTAATCTCAACTAGCCTTCGGTCCTATACAAGCCATGCAATAACCTTTTCTAGCTTTTCTCGGCTAACGCACATAGATCTGTTTCTCTATTATTATCTGTGTCGATAATGACAATTCTGTTTACGGTTTATCTTGATCGTATCACTATGTCTTTTGCTTTAGGTTTTCAATTTTGGCATTCAAAAATTAACCAATATGAAAGTTATTTGTTTACATACTACGACACGTATATGTAATTTATGCTGGTAGTACGGATTATTGCATATCACTTCCATCACCATTTCCTGCAGTTTTCATAATTAAATCCCACGGAGTGACTATATACTCATTTCCCTCCAAAACCAGGAATTGATTTTTAATATCCATTAGATATTGAGCTGCTTCCATCATAGTTATATTGCTCTTGGTAGCATGCATTTGAATTATGTCAAGGTCACTTACAGAACCAAAAATTGGGTTAGACTTTTCTCTTCTTTTATGACTCAGCAAGAATTCCATTATTTTCCTATCATTAACGATACAAAGTATCTCAGAACTCTTTTCCTTCACATTTACTTTTTCTTTATGCTCTTTTCCATAATCTTGATTGCAGTTTCTTATTCCTATATTTCGTATACCTTTGTTTACCATTATGCTGATGGCATCCCTTATTGAAGAATCCTCATTTACAGATACGATCGGAGATGAGATCTGATTGATAATCCCTTTAATTTCGTCATGATTGAAATGAATTTTCTTGTTGACTATAAGGGGCAAGAAATCTCGTATGGTAAGAGTTCCTATTATGATTGGCTTATTGGAATTATATTCTTTAGTGGTGCTTACAACAGGAACAAATGCAAATCTTGTTCTTCCAAAGATATCTATAACTTTACTTAATGGAGATTCTAGTTCTACCCAATCATTTTGTGTTACTTCTACCATGATCTGTGATGCAGTCACATCTCCAAAGAAGTCCTCTTCCCAGTCAGACGCACTCTCTAACATATTACGCAACACATTCTTGCCGCCAATCCTTCCAACAGGTGTTTGTATCTTTTTTCCATTAAGATTCTCTTCAGTAATCACAACCACTCCGTCTACATATATTTCTGGACCTATTGCCAGAAAAGTGATTACTTCTAAAAGCTTAGTGTCTGGGTAAACAAATAGTAGTGGACGTTTGGCAGAGTCTTGAAAGACTTCTTTCACCTTTAACCTAGCAAGTTGATCAGTCACGTTCATGCAAAACGATCTATCATACTGTTAGTCCAATTTAAGAATATACTGCATGGCATTGCAATAGTGTTGTCCCTAAGGCACTTCTCCTTGGCCTAGCAGATAATCTTGACACTATATGTTTTCTTCTCTTCTCTCCTCTCCTCTTCTCTCCTCTCCTCTTCTGTCTACCTTATCAATAAAAAAACAAATCACGCAGCTGCGTTCGTTTGAGATAAAAACGCCATTTGCTATCTTGAAGCAGACGGGATTTGAGTATTTGGCAATCACCATCAGTTGTATCGTATCGTTGAAGTCTCAATTTTGAGCTAACTGGAAAACGCGAGTTCCAAGAGCTATTGAAGTATGAATCCGCTCAAGTTTTCGTAGAGATCTTCTTAGAATATCTGATCTTAGGCTAAATTCATACGTGCCTTGTGAATAATAATGACAATACAATAAGCAGAGATGATATTTGTTGTGATCGTATGGATTTGCTCGTCTTCACTTTACTAATCAAATATGCGGCGCTTATTAAATTCTCAATTAACTATCGATGCTCCTACGATTTTTTTCACGAGCAATATCCTGCCTTACAAAATACGGTGGAAATGGTTATTAGAAGATGGTTCAGTTGAAGTATTATGAGGGGAGAAATTAGCAGACAACTACAAAGCTCTCTGCAAGAATTTCGTAATTTGGAAATTAAATCATTAATAGAATATCCTCCAGT
>JAATVS010000362.1 GCA_014523695.1 Nitrososphaerales archaeon TH5895 | reverse complement strand
CATCTGTTTATTATTCTTGAGTTACGAAATACTGCATCCAGATCTGCCATGTCGCGAATGCAACCATTGCGGCGGCCATAGCGAAAGTCGCGTATTCGATTACTTTGTTCCAGAATTTGTTTTGCCTTCTAGTTATTTCTTGTACTAACATTGCCATTTTCTTTTTCTCACTATCCCTCCTAAGTAGTATATACTGCATCGTATTACTTAGGGTTGCCGTCTACACTGCAGTACTATGCAGCTACCATTGGTCTTCTTCTTGATATTCCGACATGTGAAGGAGCCGTCAAGCAATACTTCAGCATACAAGTTTGTCAACTCAGCAGGCGACTTTGCCAGACTTCTCCAAAGAGATGGAGGAGTGTAGCCCAAGGGGGTTAGATTCTTGCAGGTAAAGGGGCTCATTACCATTAGCAGAGATATATCTGGTTGCTGATAAAAAAGGTTATATGAAAATCAGATGGGACGACCATGAAGATACATTATTCTTTGATCACAATGCTCCCTTCCTTTTTGAGTTAGCCTTACTTTGAAGTTTTTTGGGTGCCTTTCAATTAGCCCACTTTGATCTCTTAACATAAATTCAGCCAAGTACCAAACGTCCGTTGTTTGAGATAGGCCTTTCATTTTTTTAACTATGTCTTCTAAGGATTGCCATTTTGGAACTCGGCCTGCCTTCCTATCTCTCTTATCTTTGTCACAAAGAGTATGGTGTACATTATTCAAAATTGGCTCAAATTCAAGTGATTCATACTCTGAAGGCTCAGAAGTCATACTATATTATTGAATAGTTTGAGACACCTATATAATAAATTTAGATCCTAACCACTATTATCCGCGCTAAATAAGTCTAATGTCGCATTGATTAAAAAAAGGTTTCTATTGTATAATCTTTCTAGTACATTAATCAAATAAGAAAATACATGTCTCTAATTAGCCCGAAGTGGTTCTGCAGGATCTATTGAAATGTCTATTTCTTCCTTTAAGTTCAGGTTGGAGTGTCCTTTGTGAGAAGTTGTGCCGATACCACACTATTAAAAAGAATCTGCCGACGGCCAAACCCCGCAATTAAGACCTATTGTAGTTGTTCTCTCTGTTCTCGTTCTTCTCTTGTTCCACGAATACAGTTAAGACATCACTTTTGAGGTATATCGCTGTCCTGCCCCTCGATATGCTTCATGACATCGACGAGGATTGGGGTTATCTACACAGTAACCTCATCCTTCAGCATAGCCCTTTTGAGGAAGTAGGTGGTGGTGAAGAAGGAGAAGAGGAAATGGAAGAAGGAGGACTTGATGCATAAGCGACTGTAGAACTAGCTATTGATAGTAACAATAATGCAACTAAACAAGCTCGGAGATTCGAGCGGCGTTCCAATCCCTCCATACTACAAATGAAACTTTTCATTTCCTGAGACACATATAATCCTTTACTGTCAGAGAATACTGTTGAGAGAGAGGTTACTTTATCGACTTCAAACTCTGCATCTAATATTTCAAATATTCCTCGAGATTTCACTCTTTGAAATGTTATATTAACCATCTATTAAGTAAGTAACGCCAAAATCAATGGACCTTACTCTAGACGCTGCAGTGTCATGCACTGCCTTCATAGAATATAAATAATAAAATTCGTTATGTGCAATTATGTCCAGGAGTACAACTATTGATAATAACAATTCCATTATTTCAAGATTTAAAATTACTGATGCTAGACTTGTCCCCTTTCATATGAGAGGAGTGACTAACGTGTTTGCTAAATTCTGCATGTCCAGCATTTTATGATGGTTCACTACAAACAAGTAATGGGTGTTAAATAAATGGACGAAAGGATAAGAGGGAAACAAATCATGATAGTTGATGACGATTCTGACCTTACTCTATTTTACAGAATATCGTTAGAGTATCATGGATTTGTAGTTGATACATTTAATGAACCCAAAGAAGCATTATCAAGATTCAAACCAAATTATTACGACTTGGTTATACTTGATATCAAAATGCCAGAGATGGACGGCTTTGCATTATACAAGGAAATAAAGGAGATAGATCCCATTGCTAAAGCTTGTTTTCTTACAGCCAGCGAACTTTACTACGAGGAGTTTAGAGATAGAGAATATAGCACATTGAATAAAGAGTTATTCATTCGTAAACCTGTTGGAAACGAGGAGTTGATTAGGAAGATCAATTATCTAATCTCAAAATGAGTGTGATATATTGAACAAGAGCTTCTCTAGGGTACCCATTGTTCTGCGCCTGCGACATTTTTTAGCGAATTTCGAACTGTAACGCTTCCGAACACGAAGGCAATTCCAAGGGTTATTAATCCCCTCATTGCCTTACTGCGTTAACCATCGTCATTCCTCCTAATCACCTTCGTGACTATCCAGGTCGGTACGAGTATCGCTGGTCAGTGCAAGCGAATACTAGGAATTCTTCAATTATCATTTTTCTATTGTGAGCTGCAAAGTTTCGCTGAATACCATAGATAAGACTTTTGATTCAAACATGTCTTGCTGTATTCTGTGTTCCTCCATTATTTCCTTTTCATAAATTTCGTATGTCAGATCAGTTGTCTATAGTATATATGCAGGACATTCCCAGGATGGTAAGATAATATTTCGGGTGCTTTAGATTGTTCTTTTTCTAGATATAGTTCGGCTACTGCGTAGATTTCTTATTTGCGTTGTTCACCGATTTTGTAATAGAAATTCGAATCTATTCCAGGCAATGCGGCTTGCGTTGTTAAAGCGATTGGGCTTAGGATTCATGAGATTGCAAATACTGTTGTTAGCTCATACATCATCTGCTTATTTCACTCCTGTCAGGGAGTAGTTACGAAATATTGAACCAATAACTACCTGTACTGAACTTCATATATAATCACGTTTCCGTTATCACAATATTCAAATTCTATGTTAGAAAAGGTTAAGAATATAATAATATTTTCTGTTTTAAGCTAAGTTACTAGATGTAGACAGTAGGTCTGTCTGCTTCACAATTGGCCTACAGTCTACTACTTGGCTACAATAGATTCACGAAAGCCAGGGTGGATAGAATATCACTCTTATCAAATCAAATCCTTTTGTTGGTCATCTCTGAATAAAAAATTGTTCTGAGAACACTAGTGTGGTTATTGCTGTCATTACTGGGATTGTCGTGATTGTAGTTAGGCCTAATTACTATACTGTAGGCTTAAACGTAAATTTCATTAATCCTTCTTTTGCTTGTCCACTTTTATTTACTTGTTCTGCTATCTGCATTACGACTGGCTTTGGTATCATAAAGTGAACTACATCCTTTGTGCTATTGGTGGGATCTATCATTAAGTCTTTTGTAACATCAACGCCATTAATAGTTCCGATGTATGAATTAGCCACAAGTTCAGATGGTTTAGGAAGGAGGATTTCTTGATGTACCATTACCTTGTTGTCCTGCAATCTTGTTAGATTCCAATCAAATGGCATAGTAAACTGCATCTCTTTAGTACTTGGATCAAAACTGAAATCTTTTAACTCATCATAATAAGAAATTATCTGAACTGGAATTGGCTTGGTGTTGTTATCTATTGAGACCTGTTGATTCTCTACGGCTCCCACACTTAACCAGCCTTCATATTCTGGTTGCTGATCATCTGGAAGAAACGATCTAGCGTAATCAATTGTAGCTATTCTTACTTTAAAGTGATATAAACCTCCTTCGGAGAATATGGGACCTGTTGCAACTACAGGGCTATCTTCTCTTCCTGTAAACGCTTCCAAAATAGGATCTGGCTCTCCGTAAACAGTTATTCTTTCCGTATTACTTGGCTTCATCTCTATTTTCAGATCTCCTTTGTCATCATGAAACCAATCAGAAAGAAGCTTCTCGCCATCTTTATCAATTGTTATAAAATAAGTTACATGTTTAAATCCCTCTTTTGTAGAAGGATCATAAAGCTTAAACTGAATAATTGGTTTTTGACTTTGGTTTTGTATGGTTTCGGTTGTAACTACTGGAGGCATCATCTTTATTATTAGATCAGCTGTTCTACCTCCAAATGATGCTGAAAGCTCTTCCATGAATAAACCGTCACCATACACATCTTGTAATAGAGATAATGAGGGTATCGAACAGACAACAAAAGCCAATGACAAAATCAATGGTGCTACTAAAACAAGTGCAGTGTGAGATAAGTTAGACAATCTTGTTTTTTCCTTCTTACACATTATATACCAGCAATCCACCGTCCCTCAGGGTCTTCGGAATTAGATTTAATTTGAGTTTCAAGAAATTTCGTTATCTGTTCTTTTGAGGATATTTGGTAGAAAGTAGTCTCCAATCCAATGAATTCAGCAAAAGCACTTATGGCTTTTAAGTTGTTATTCTGATGCATTTCAGAGGTCGTGTTGTCTTTCATGTAGGAATGAAGATCCTCTATTAACTTCGAGTTCACAGAATTTGGCACTCTATCGTGAATATGTTTGACTGGTGTAGAAAGCAAAGTAGGCATCAGTGCCATCTCCTTTCCTGGCCGTTGTTCGTCATCGGATATTCTTTCACTACATTGAAGGTATTCAGAAATATATGAACCCACGTAGTG
>JAATVS010000361.1 GCA_014523695.1 Nitrososphaerales archaeon TH5895 | reverse complement strand
CCTAAAGTAAAATAGATGGAAAAATCGAAATAGCCAATCTAACAAGACTGGTTTTATCACCGAAGCAGCTTCTTTATCTCTTCCATCGAAGCATTAGTCTTAAAACCAGTAGGCCTGAATGAGGTTCTACTTATTCGGAATCCTCCTTGATTAATTTGTTCCAATATCGAATTCATAGGTGGGGGACTAGTCCTCATTGCAGAGCCTACTTCATCAATAGTGTAGTAGTAGGGTTGGTCGTCAAGTTCTAGGCCAGCTGTATGGAGCAGCTGAAATATTTGTCGAAAGTATTTTTGGTACGGCACTTGGACAGAATTATCTGAACTTAACGATAACGATAGTAACCATCGCTTTAAATTGGAACCGCCGATCTTGTGATTGTCTAATATAGGATCACTGTTGTGGTCCTCGGGGGCTGGTGAATGGCCTCCCCCCCGACTCAAAAAATCATCGCTTTTAGCACCATAATTATTTCCGTCAACGCATAGTATATCCGAAATTAGCTCTTTACTAAATATAGGTTTCACCCACAATGGACCTGCGACGCTTAATTTTTTTTTACTATCATTATTGTTGCCACCGTCACAAATACAACATGAAAGTGATAATGGTGATGGAAACACAAGTGGATGACACCTTCTATCGCCGCAATCGAAGCAGTGAGTAACATATCCCAGGTTATCAACTAATTTGTTTGCTTCGTTACTGCTCACATGAACTCTTATATACACACGGGAATAATGACGATGGGAATGGGCGAACATAGGCTCTATTGAAAGGTCCATCCTTCCAGCTATTAACCCAAGAAAGGATATCAAAATCCGAACTGCAATCTCATTTGAATATGTGCAGTTGATGGGTTTACTATAGTATTTTCTCCAGCAAACCTTTGGATATTTTCCAAAGAGTACGGCAGTATCAGTTGCAGTGACAGAGACGAGTCCTCCATCTGTCACTGCTCTTACTAAGGAATCCGCATATGGGGAGGGGCTGCCAAAAGGGTCAAGGTCAACGATCACATATCTCTCCTTCTTAATGGACTTACGTTCGTTCAAAAACACGTGTACGTCTTTTCGAGAGAATACGCATTTTTCTTCAACCCCGTTAGTCGTGGCTGACTTTTTGGCAGCAGTTATGGCTACTGGATTAAGGTCATTTAGAATCACTTTGTCTATAGATGAAATTTCATTGGCTACTCTGATAGATCTAGCACCTACGCCACTGAACGCATCAGCGAAGGTAATTGGTACCTTCTTGAACAGACATCCATTGAGTCTAATAAAAGAACTGTATACCAGAGTAGATATGTCTCTGCTCAGCCTTGCAGCGGGGTTGAAAAACGCTGGAGTTCTTGGGGGAACTTTTGTCTGAAGAGATTCTGAAGGCACCAGTAGGGTAGTACTACCTTCACGCATTAGACAGAATTCTTCAGTCAACTGTCGTTCAATGTCATAATTGTGGTTGTCGCTTTTGTCGAAGTCTCGACCTTCTTCATCATCTAACAATGTCCGTCCAATTCCACCCTTGCGTATGAAACCTTGGTAGATATATATGGTATATTACATGTTTCGAAAAACCCCGGGAATAAGACAAACTGGGGTGAGAAAGATGGGGCTTCAAACCATGGCAAAAGTTAGGAAAAATCGAAAATGATACCAGGACGTAGGCACAGGAAGCCGAACAATTGATAGCCTTTTGATAACTATATTGAATTAATTGAAGTAGCCCTGACCCTTGTCGGTGTTATTTGGATGAAAACTATAAGTAAGAAAGGACATTTTCCTACTCACTATACCAAGTGGCTAGGCGAATAAAGGGGTCGATGGTTGATAACCATTTTCATTTAGGATTGAAGGTTGACCCGATTTCAAAGTTTGGTGCCTTCCAATATCAACCAGGAAATCCGACTAACAGAATCCTTGGCGGCATAGATGAGGCGGGTAGAGGAGCAGTGATTGGCCCAATGGTTGTTGCGGGCGTGAGTTTTAGAGAAAAAGACATGCGTGAGTTGGAAAGAATTGGAGTAAGAGATTCAAAAGAGCTTTCCAGAAAGGGAAGGGCCTCAATATATGGACAAGTTGTAGGTATAGCAAGATCAATCTGTATCTGCGTAGTACAAACTACAGAAATAGATGATCATGTATCCTTTAATAGACTAAATCATTTGGAAGCACTGGCCATGGCCCAAGTTATCGATAACATGAAGGCTGACAACATATTTGTAGATTGTTGTGATGTAAACCAAGAAAAATTTAAGGCCCATATTCTAAGCTATCTCAAGAGAAGACTTCGAATAAGAAGGGGAAAGCTGGATATTTTTTCATTCCATCATGCAGATAGTTTGCATCTAGCTGTCTCAGCTGCTTCAATAGTAGCAAAGGTAATCCGAGAGGAAGAGCTTGGTAACATTAAGCGGATCCATCAAGGCATCGGTAGTGGATACCCCTCTGATAAGAAGACGGTTAGTTTCATTAAATCTTGGATTGACGAAGTTGGTGCGCCCCCTCCATTTGTCAGAAGTTCTTGGCTACCGGTTAAGAGGTTACTATCGGAAAGACAGCAAAGACAACTATTACTTAGTCAGGGATCTTAGACTGAAAAGAAATGACGGAAGAACCACCACCACCAAGTGGATAAAAATATTATTCAATGTAGCCCTTGAAATCACACACTCTTCTGCGTATAGGTTGCATAGATCATCCCATGGTCTTTGTCAAATGGCTCTAAGTCTATGATCTGCTTTATATTGAATCCACTTGATTCGAGTTTCTTTGCCTCCTCTTTTATCACTACTCTTGGATCTTTAACCACATCTATGCTTCTAGACTTTACCACTAACAGTAACACCCCCCCATTTTGTAGGTAAACCTTACAGTTCTCGATTGCAATGTCAGTCTGGTCAGGTTGAGCTATATCGCAGTAGACAGTTTCTACCGTCCCAAATATAGAATAGTATGACTTTGGTCTTCGACCATCTTCAACAATTGGAATAATATTGTATCTTCGAGTCGCCACATTTTCCAAAAGCTCTCGTGCAACTCTGACTGCAGGCTCTACTGCGAATAAGATGCCTTCATTTCCAATAATATCTGATATATGACTTACCGTCGTACCAGTCGAAGCGCCTAGGTATAACACCCTACTTCCAGTTGTGAAGGGAAAATTCTGCATCCCTTTCTGGATAGCAGCAGCCAATTTACTCCTATAAACGTCCCATTGCCTGAATTCTTTGTGATTATCCTGTACGAGCCGCTCCCCGTATACATTATTCCCTTTGTCCAAATTCGGTGTGGCTAGGCACTTTTGTCCATCAACGTATATCCATAAACTGTTAATGCTGT
>JAATVS010000360.1 GCA_014523695.1 Nitrososphaerales archaeon TH5895 | reverse complement strand
TGTATTTGGTACATTAGTAGGATACTTTTTTCCTTCACTATCCGTCTTTCTGGCAGAGCTTGAATTTTCAAATGTCTCACTTCCTATAGCAGTAGTACTATTGATTATGATGTATCCAATTATGCTCAACGTAAAATATTCAGAGCTATTGCACATTAGAAAAAATGTAAAGGTTATGGCTTTTACCCTTGCCATAAATTGGGGAATCCAACCTTTTGTAATGGCTTTTATTGCTTGGTTTTTTATGACTGTTGTTTTCTCTTCTTTAATTCCTGAAGAATTACGGAATGAATACATGATGGGGATGATAATTCTTGGACTTGCCCCTTGCACAGCTATGACACTTGTATGGACATATCTTGCTAAAGGTAGTCTTAGCTGTGCACTAATTCAGGTATCAATAAATGACTTGCTTATCCTTATTCTATACACACCTATTGGCATGTTTCTGCTCGGAATAACCAGTGGGTTTTCTGTTCCTCTTGAGACCCTTTTTCTCAATCTCTCTGTATGTGGGAGTGCCTTTGGGATTAGCGGCATTAACACGACTATTAGTTAATAGGACAAAGGGAGAAGAATGGCTTGAAACTAATTTAATTAAAAAACTTGATAAAATTACCCCTGTTGGGCTTTTGATAACCCTAATTCTTATTTTTATTTTCCAAGGTGAGAAGATCATCGCTTTTCCTTATCATCTGATATTGATTGCATCGGCCCTTATAGTTCACACCTATCTGATCTTCTCATTAGCATATTTTGGAGCAAAAAAGTTAAGAATACCTTATGCAGAAGCAGCGCCTACCGCTTTCATTGGAGCAAGTAGCTTTTTTGAACTTGCAGTAGCAGTATCAACAATTTTGTTCGGTGTCGATTCTGGCGTCACTTTAGCAATTACGATTGGGGTATTGGTTGAAGTTCCGGTGATGCTATCTCTTGTAGCGATTATGAAAAGGAATAAATCAAAATTCAATTTCAACATAGCTAAATAGTAATAGGAGTTACAAACTGATCCTGATTAGTTTGTCTGTCTGTCATTTATCATGCGAGTTTGTAGTTAGGAGATATTATAATGCCCTAGTTATTCTTATTCTCTTCTAGCGTCAATTCTTGTTACTTCTCTTATGCTTCTCCACAACAGGATTTACCGGTCTCTGGGCTAACTAACTGTGATGCAGCTAAAAGTCCAGCTTTTATGATAATCTCTGCTGGAATTGTTTCATAAATCTGTCCTTCTACTTCCACAGTTCTACAATCATGAGGGCTGCAAACATCACAGCAAGGACTATGTCCGACCGTTCCCTCGATCCAATCTTCAAGCAGACGGTTGTTTATCCAAATCCGATTAGATTGTGATGGATCTTTTTTGAATTCTGTAATAGAAAGTTCTTCCTTCTCCAAGATAACTTCGATTCCTAAAGGAGCAAGAGATTGCTTTAGGGTTGATATAGCCCTTCTAAGCTCTTCTTCAGTTGATCCACATCTCAAACAGGTTTCTCCTTTAGATATCAATCGTTTCCACTTGATTTTCATTATATTTACTGATTCTTTTTCAATTTCGTTGGAAGAAGAATACCCACAACCTTTCTTACTTTCATCCATGTCTAATCTCTCATATTTGTAGTCGTCTAATATGTCTATACCAGATTAAGATCCTATTAATTCGGTTAGAGCCTTCTCTGACAGCTTTGGATACAGTGAATAAGTATAACATGTTTCAGAGCATTAGATTTATTGTTTGTGACCTATATCTATGTAGCAGGGGTTATTGATTTGAATTTCGTCAAGATCTGACGAAGACTTGATAACTTAATGTCAAAGTTTATCATTCAATTTTCAGCGGATATTATCTTGAAATGAATGAATCGTATCCCTTTAATAATGACTCAGTCCAAGCGCGTTTTTTAACCTGTCTTCTCCTTGTATGCTGGGCCCTGACGGTTGTCGACGATCCAAGCTAAATTAATGCTGATCGTAGAGAAGGAGATAAATGAGAAGCTTGGAGAACCTCGCCAGACGGGTATAGAGATTGGAGAAGGCATTTCAATCAGACCACGAGTTTAGCATCTACTAACCTTCGTAATAGTGTGAGACAACCAGAGGTTTGTCTAATCGAAACGAGACCACTTCTGCATCCATTGCAAAAGACCTACCACCGATTCCACAAGCTCTTGTCCTTTAACGGTAAGGCGATACTCAACTCTTGGGGGGATCTCATTATATGCTTTTCTTTCAAGAATTCCATTCCTTTGTAGCTGTTTGAGCCTTATTGCTAGTGTTTTGCTGCTAAATCCTTTCATTGATCTTCTAAACTTTATATAACGAACTGGATCTGTAGTGCAACACAACGGTATTAGGATTTCAAGTGTTCCTCTTTTAGTAATCAATTCCCTTAATTTTTCAGTTTCGTTCATCAGTAATTCAGCATCATAACCCTCGAAGCTACAAGATTCATTAATGATAGGAAGGGTCTTTCCGGGTCTTCTCAACGCTGTTAATTTTTTAGATCTTACTTTAGTTTCCATTTCTACACTTACTTTACCTAGCTTCTCTTGATAACTTAAATAGTTTATCAAGTAAACATACATCATGACTGATTCACTGAAAATAAAAGAGAAGGTAAAAGAAAGATATGGAAAGATAGCTGTAACAGGAGACTCTTGTTGTGGTCCTTCGGTTAGCGCTGAAATTGGAGGAGGAGGATGTTGCTCATGGAATTAGTTAGATCTCATACCGTCAATGTCCATGATGTTGACTTCCTTGATAATTCATGAAATGATGTATCGCACTAATGACTTCATCGTCTCTTGTATCAAGAATTAATACTGCACCGTTTCCTAGATTCTGTATACTGTATTTTATCGAATCCTTCTTTTCAGTCATTACTTTGGTTCCAGGAACTTCTTCGGCATGAATGAAAAAGGGCTTGCTAACGTTACCTTTCGTAAAATCATTTTGAATATCCAAAACATGATTTTTGATCTGCCTTGTAGTTTCTGTATCATTAGAGTCTAAAGCAGTTATCATGATCTCTCCACCAGTAGGAGTAGACGTGAAATCATGTGCAATTTTATTCTGATTAAAGCCCATTGCA
>JAATVS010000359.1 GCA_014523695.1 Nitrososphaerales archaeon TH5895 | reverse complement strand
CAAGCAAACGTACTACAGGCACAAGGTGAAGCACAAGCAATAACCACAATAGATGAGCAGCTCAGACAGAGTCCAAGTTATTTAGAATGGCTGAAGTCCCAGAAATGGGATGGGCAGTTGCCTCTTGTGGTTGGTGGTGGATCAGGCCAGAATGGTCAATCGGTTACTCCATTCATCGAGATCCCAACAAGTAGGAATTCCGTAGAAGAATCTGATAGTCATGCAGCCTCCGGACCTAATGCTACTGCTCCTGCGCCATAGCAGACCTGGTAGATTAGTTCTTTTTCAACCCTTTTTCTCATACATCATTTCTAATTGATAAATCAATAGTCTTTGGTTCGGATGGGGTCAACACCTCATAAAAGATTAACAGTGGACTCATCGGATTCCTTAGCTTCTTGTGCCGATTGAGGAGTCGATTCATTTTATTGCTTGGTTTATTTTCTCCCAATTGAGCGATTCAAGAGGGCTATAACAATAGTGCTTGGAACAGTTACACGCCTGGAGCAATAAGAATATAACAGCCTTAATGCGTGAGCAAACGCGGCAAATACGAAAAGTTCAAACAATTCTCTACACACATTACCAAATTTTGAAACTAGTGGATTGTAGATAGCAATGAGCGAGAAGATGAAACAGATAATGCTCGCAGTAGAACGTCAGACTGATCTATTTGACAAATTGCCCTGTTCCCCTTACAGGCAAATCCCATTTATAATATAGTGCCATGATCCTGAAAATGGTTACAAAAACGATGCAGAAAATGCTCGAAATTTCTAGATTGATTCCCTCATAAACTAGTAAAATGTACAGAAGGACCCCGACAAAACTTATTGATGCATACAATTCCTTTCGAAAAACCAGAGGCGTCTCATTTACTAAAGCGTCCCGGATGATGCCTCCGCCAATTGCCGTAAACATACCTGCAAAAACCATCAATAAAACATTAAATCCGAATATGTTTAGAGCTATTGTAGCCCCGATTATAGTAAATACCCCAAGTCCAACTGCGTCAAACGTCAAAAATAGTCCCATTTGGCGCTTGATTCTGGGATATAGAAAGAATACTGCTATTGCTGTAATAATGGCAATACTTATGTATGAGAGTTCGGAAATCCCTGAAGGTGGAGTTATTCCTAAGACCACATCTCTTATAATTCCTCCGGCCAGCCCCGTAATAGCAGCTAGAAATATCACACCAAAAATATCTAGCTTGTGTTCAACTGCCTTAAGCGCTCCAGTGACCGCAAAAGCCATGGTCCCAAATAGATCTAGAAATTGAATTAGGTTCCAAAGAGATAAGATGTCTATAGTAACTGACATTGATCAGTTAGTCCCTTGATGTATCATAAAAATACAGATGTTGGCAGAGATAATATCAACGAGAAAGCATTCAAGGACAGATAAATATGACAAAAGAAAAAACAGGTTGATTCTACAGAAATCGAGCGTAGTACCACAACGAGGTGAATCCACAAAATAACGTAGGTTCGAATACATCGAAGAGCCAGTCGTAGGATAATCAATCAAACTCCCAGATGCGTAGGTTCTTTTATGCATATGCGCTTTCTTTCCTACCCAATTCTGAGCGGAAATATATCTAGCATTTCCATTCCAACTGCATACAGGGTGAATTTGAAGAAATGGCATACAGCTCATAAATGAAAATATGTGCATGATATAAATAGGAATTTCATATGAAAGCTAGTTATTAGACGTAGAGCGCCAGTCGTCTATAAAATTCTACTGAGAGTTTAATTTGTATTTCTTGTGGTTGAAGCTAGTGTAGCAGAAACTACGCTAATTAGAGATATCAATCAGTATGGATGATAAGCTTCGACCAGTGTTCCTTCTCCTTCTTCCCCTCTCTACTTTCTTTCAGACTCCCATCGAACATGATTCCTTTGGACACAATATGATCCCATTTTATTGCTATTTGTTTTTATGCAGAATCCTTGTACCTTCAAGCTCTGTTGCAAAACCATTTCATTCGAGTTTGCATGTGCTCTGAGAGAGATCACGAAGAGCTCCAGTTACTGCGATCATGCGACAAAGATGGCGAGATGGCATAAGGTATTGTGTTTGAATTACAAGATCCTGACTTATTCGTTCCTTTGATTTGTAATAAATTGAACTTTTTTATTTTTCCAACCTAATGGAACCTTTAGCTCAAGCCCAAAATAGGACAATGTTTGATTTTTTTTGAAAAAACTGAGTAAATTATCGTCATTATCGTCATCGTCATTATCGTCATCATTTTAATTATTATCATCTACAAGATCTTTTACAATCAACATACATATTCACTATAGGTTTATACAAAAGGAATGAGTAATTTAATCGTCATTGAATATGAAAATTTCATCCGAATTTCTACAGAGGAATTGATATAGATGCCGAAAAATCCTTTCAAACCGGGTAAACCAAGCTATCCCTATGGAGACCCGTACTCAAATTCAAGTTCAACTAAAAAAATATTGAAAATCGCAATTCCTGCAATAATAGGTGTCATAATAGTTGCGGTTCTTATTGTGTCCAGCATCAAAATTGTTGATGCGGGCAATAGAGGCGTCCTGTTGAACTTTGGTGCAGTAGATACTAGCAGATCATTGCAGGAGGGGATCCATTTTGTGGTACCGGTCCGAGATAACGTTATTCAAATGGAAGTTAGAACGCAGAAAATTACTGAAGATACAGTTTCCGCTTCACGTGACTTGCAGGATGTCAGAACTCAAGTGGCTTTAAATTACCGACTTAATCCCGATAGTGCTCAACTTGTGTACCGACAGCTAGGCCTAGATTACGCTAATAGGGTAATCGTGCCAGCAATTCAGGAATCTGTCAAACAAGTGACTGCAAGGTTTAACGCAGAGGAATTGATCACAAAAAGAGAACAAGTTAAAAATGAAATTGAAGAGCAAATTAGAACAAGACTTGCCGCCTACAATATTGCCGTAGACACAATTTCGATTACGGAATTTCAGTTCTCAGACGAATTTGTACGGGCAGTAGAGGCAAAGGTCGCAGCTCAACAGAGGGCACTGCAGGCACAGAATGAGTTGCGTAGAATAGAGATTGAAGCTCAACAGGCAGAAGCCAAGGCAGTTGGAGATCAGCAAGCAAATATTGCTAGAGCAGAAGGAGTTAGACAAGCAAACGTACTACAGGCACAAGGTGAAGCACAAGCAATAACCACAATAGATGAGCAGCTCAGACAGAGTCCAAGTTATTTAGAATGGCTGAAGTCCCAGAAATGGGATGGGCAGTTGCCTCTTGTGGTTGGTGGCAGTGGATCAGAAGCAAATGGTCAAACGGTTACGCCATTCATAGAGATCCCGACAAGTAGGAATGAATTTGAATCAACGGGTGGGAACAATGATTCGGCGAACCACGGTAACATGACTTCGTCTGGTTTGGCCGGCGGTGGCGACACAATGCAGAATGTGTTGAATAACACTGTACTAACCAACGCGACTAGATGAAGTATTGACAATGAGGAATAGACAATTATTCCCGGCAACCACCTTACTCGGTACGATGAAAGACGAGTCGGTGATTTTGCCGACTAGATAATCGGCTGGCAGTATGATTTACAGCCCCTTCTGATTTATCAGACTGGCGACCAAGACTACCTAGATTGGCTGTTGGAACAAGGCCATTCGTATTTCATTTGTTTTCTTCAGTTTCAACCAGTGTAAATTCCTGAACTTATCATAAATGACCTGTCCTTTCATTTAGAAAGTCGCCTAAATGGTGTATGTCCCACTTTGACGCAGGGCCAAGATCTCTCCTAGAATTGCCCTTTTCACCGCTATTAGAACGTGCTGTTGACCTAAATCCCTCTTGCTTTACTATCCGATCAACTATTAGTGCTGCTACCGGCAATGCTCCGGTCGCACCGGGAGAATTGTAATTTAACATGTGCACAGAGTCTTCATTTCCAACGAT
>JAATVS010000358.1 GCA_014523695.1 Nitrososphaerales archaeon TH5895 | reverse complement strand
TTGTCTTTACGAGAAGAAGGATTAAAGGGAACTATTCTAAGTATTGCGCAAGCTGCAAAAGCGAGACCACATGCTGGTACGGTGATTGCCCAGGTCAGATGGCTCTCAAAATCTGGCACAATTAGTCCGAGGGATGTTGATGTACCAGGACCGTTGGTAGATCATGTCGTTGTGTCCCCCAGAGAATATCATTGGCAAAGTGGAACCATCGAATATGATCTTAGGCTCTCCTATAAGGTTATTCCGCCCATTACAAGAAGCTGGTTGGAGGGTCTTCCAAAAGTACTATCTTATGAACATGAACGGGTAATCGCTAGAAGAATCCTTTTAGAATTATTGGGGGTATTCAAGAAAAAGAGAGCACCTATTTTAGTCAATCTAGGAATAGGAATCCCTGCTCTTATATCCTCAGTCGGGGCTGAAGAGGATGTCTTAGACTTTATCATAACAGTACTAGAATCTGGTCCTTGGGGAGGACTCGCTCTATCTGGAAATGACTTCGGATTAGCAATAAGTCCATTTGCATTGTCAACTATTCCTGATGTATTCTCCAATTTTGAGGGTGGAATAATCGATGCCGCGGCTCTTGGTTTCCTTCAAGTCGACAAAGAAGGAAACGTAAATCCATCAATGCTGCCCAATAAGATATTCGGACCGGGCGGATTTCCAGTGATAGCCGGAGGAGCGCCAAAAATCTGCTTTGGAGGTGCGTTTACTGCAGGAAAAAGTGACATTCGTATCTCAAATAACCGAATTAATATTGTCCGTGACGGGACCACCTCAAAATTTGTGGAAAAAGTCTTTAAGGTGGTGTTCAGTGGACATCAGGCAATAAAATATGGGCAAGAGGTTCTTTATGTAACAGAGAGGGCAGTCTTCAGATTGAGCGAGAATGGAATAATTCTGGAAGAGATTGCTCCAGGAATTGATCCGGATAAAGACGTATATTCTAAGATGAGTTTCATGCCTAACGCAGGATTGGTTAAGGAAATGGATGAAAGAATCTTTAATGAAGGAAAGATGGAAGTTAGGGATGGTCTTTTAGATTCCTTGTCGTGATCCTTGTTTAGAAATAATTTAACAGGCCATGCATAGCCACCTCATGTCATTTCATTATATCGATAATGATATACCACCTCTCTTTGAAGTCTTAAGACTTGTTCATCTATTATTGTAAGATGTTACTACTACGTATTTATGTACTAATGCACAGTAATGCATTGCACACACTTACTATTTATACGGGCAAGATTACACAAGTGAAGGCTGACAAAATTTGAAACAAATTCAGATTATAATTCCTGACCGGGCACTAAAGGATGTTGATGAGATTCTCAGGGAAGCACAAGTCGGCGGAATGACTCATTACAGGGTGGAGGGAAGAGGAACCACAAAGGCAGAGGCAGTTGCTGGTGGAAGGGGGACTATGAAGTATACACCAGAATACATACCAAGAACTAAAGTTGAAGTGGTTGTTAAAGATGACCAAGTTGATTTGTTGTCAAGAAAAATAATGGATAGACTCGGTGCTAATGAGATAAGCGGAAAGATATTTGTTCTAGAAGTACCACTCACATTCGATATAAAGACGGGAAGGAAAGGAGAGTCTGCAATTTGATATCTGTTATCCATCGCATTGTAGTTTAGAAATAGATGATCAATGAGCACTCCAGAGCCAATCAAGAAGGGCCAGTTTTATTTTATCCATGACACGTCTGACCAGTTTATCATGGAAGATAAGACTAAGCTTGGGCTTGAAGTGAGGGAAAGATATCTTGACCCAAAGTATGGCGCCGATTGCGAGAGCGGCATCATTTATGACGGCGGAGGTAGGGGACACAAAGTAGGTATTAGGTGGCACTTTCCCAAATCAACATTTTCTTTAGATAAAGTAGTCAAATTTGCTGAAGAGATGAATGAGCGTTATTTGGCAATAAGAGAGATGACGTGTCCAAATGACTAATTCAATTAGATAGAGATAAGTCACAGCCCAGAACATGTATCTTGTGGCTGAAAGTGAGCTGCTGGTGTATTTCATGCTCAGTCTTAGCCTATTACTAGTTGTCATCCCTGCATTACACTGTTACTATATAGTAGCCGACCACTTTCTTCATGGCTGCATCTTATCTATCTGAGAGTAACAGTAAGAGTAAGATACCTGGAATGATACTCTAAATGTGGAGATTGTAAATGCCATATATAAGAAGAAAACCACAAAAGATCTTGGTCGGCATGGATGGGTTCAAACTCTTCTATGGGTGACGATGATTATGCCATTTCGATTGCATACAAAAACAATTCTCAATTAATAGCATTGTATGTTTTGTTCTGTGAACTGAAGTACGCTTACTCTTGTCACATCTTGGGATTTGTAACACCAACTACAATTAATAGTAACATAGAAGATGCAAGAACGAAAGCAAATCAATGGTTTGAAATCTTAGAGAATATAATCAGCAAGAAGGATTCTAGCAGGAAAATTTTTTAAAAATTGATTTCCTCGTGACAGATACATCAATAATCCATGCAATATTAAATTATGCGGAAGATCATGGCATTAAACCTACTGTTGTTGGAACCCGAGGGATCAGGTCTAAAGAAAATGGTGCTCGGTAGTATTGCTTCTGCTGTGGCTACTTATTCTTTATGCCCTGTATAGGTAATAAAATGATAATAACACAAGGTAAAATGAATTTAGCTGAGTTCATCAAATCATAAAATCTAATCATTTCTCTATCACGCCATATGAACATGTTTGAGTCACCTCTAACTGACCCAGCGCTTCATTGAGGGCTGAACTATGCAAGGCATTTCCTGTTAAGTGATCCTTCCTGGCAGAACAACCCGAAAGACGTCCGTGCTTGATATTTTTGTCTTGCAGTGCAAGCAAGAATATTATATTCTGGTTTGCACTATGGTATTGATAGGAATGTACGCTGATGAAAGATTTTAACTATAAGCAGCTTGCTTTGAATGAGCTGAAATGGATGACCATATATTTAGCAGTTGCTTTTGTCATAATGCTTTTCTTGCCCTTCCCCGTTGATCTTGTTGTAGCGTTGCTTGCATTCTTGGCGCTTACTTGGTACAAAAGAAACCTGCTAATAAGAAAATTAGGCATGGAAAATCCGAGAAGCAGGGATATCGGTTTTGAATTCAAAAAGATCAAGGAATTCTATAAGTCAATCTTTTCCAATGCCTCTCATTCAATAGATTATGGCCAAAGTCAAGTCAGGTACTATTGCATGAAATGTGGGAAGGAGCACAGGGAAATAGCATGTCCTAAATGTGGATCAAAAATTAAGAGGGTAGGATTATAATTCCGATAACGACCATCCTAGATAAAACAAAACTTAATCTTAACGGACAACCCCTAAAATGAATAAACTTAACGGCTCATCTGTGACGCCGCATCTAGAAGCTTAAACTCCACAGACCTCACTCTACAAATTCAAAGGATAGAAATGAATTGTTCAAAGGATCAAAGTATACTCAACAAGAGAATAGGAAATAGATACTTATTAAAAGCAGCTGTCCTTTAATATAATCTAATGAGTTCAGATGCTGATTTGCAAAATATTCCAGTATCTGATTTTATGAGTAAAAATGTGAGAACTATACGTGAAAATGAAACCATGAAACAAGCCTCTAAACTAATGTATCAGAACAATATAGGAAGCGTTGTCGTTTTGAAGGAAAGTGATGCCATTGATCGAGTTAATCATGATATGGTATCCCACATTACAACAGAGAATAAAGAGATACCGACAGGAATTGTCACGGAAAGGGACATCGCAAGAATGGTAGGACATTCTGCGAAGTTTTTCAGCGATGTTCCTGTCTCCGAGGTAATGAGTAAACCTGTGATAACAGTTTCTCCTGATACTTCAATCAAAGAGGCAGTGGTATTGATGCAACAAAAAGACATCAGAAGACTTCCAGTCGTTAGCAATAACGGACTTATGGTAGGCATAATTACTGACAAGGATATTCTGAAAGCGGTCATCAAGACCTTCAAGAAAATTATCAGGGATCATGGTTTACAGTCTGACGGTTTTGACTTGTTAGGATTTCTTGGAGCAGAGTAAGATGATCCAATCAAAAGAGTAGTGTGGGACTCCACTTCCAGTATTATATCACAGTAAATCAAACTGGCCAAGGAAATCTTTCCCTTTGCCCCTACCCAGAAATGGATAATTCGAACTTCAGTATGATCAGAACAGATAATTCTTGATTCAGTTGCTGTTTTGCAAAGATAGCATCTAATAAAGAGCTCATTTCAGTGAAGTGTCAAAACGCTATTGCAGTATGGACTTAGAATATTGCATGTGTTGAAGAATTAGATATGTTAGAGCGACCAGTTATGTCAGGTACCCCTGTGGTATGAAAATATGGAGAAAAGACAGGAGGCATTGTATGTGCGTAGTTTCGTGAATCCCAGAAGCATTGGCTAGTTGCGTCCAGAGTGGTTAATTCTGTCTAACCTAGATTATCGGGTCTAAAAAAGAGCATTCTAAAGTGTCACTTTCGCTATAATTGTATTTGGAGTTGTATTGACCTCTGGTGTTACACTAGCAAGGTTCTCAAAAATCAAATTCAGAAGTACCTTGGTAAATAATGACCAGTTTTCACCTAGTTCGTGTTGTATTATAAATACATGATTATTGCCTGCCTCTATTCTATGATCTGATTTCATATCAGACACCTTCATATATTCCTGGAGTATTTCTAACACAGTCCATAGATTGTATGTTCTCTTCATAAGAAGCGCAGAATCTTTTATCAAGCTAAAAGATATTTCTGCAGCACTCTTTATCATCTCATCTCGATGCGATTCTATTTCGTCTTGATTCATTCCAGATTCATTTGCTGCCAGGATTGCTTTGTTAAAGCATGTAGAAAGTATTATTTTTGGGACAGGCATCATACCTATTTTAGGTTCAAATGTGTCCCATTTAACGTATCTTCTAAGAACCTGATTTACCAAAACATTTAAGGATATTTCCTTCTGGTCTGCCTCCCTTTGAAGATTGTCCACTGTATTAGGATCTAATCGGAAAGTGATGCTTCTCGTTCT
>JAATVS010000357.1 GCA_014523695.1 Nitrososphaerales archaeon TH5895 | reverse complement strand
CTGAGCCGCCTGATGCGGCTGCAGCTGCTGCTGCGGCCGAACCTGCGGCTGCTGCGGCTGCTGCTGAACCGCCTGACGCGGCTGCGGCTGCTGCGGCTGCACCTCCAGCTGCTGCTGCGGCCGCTGCTGAGCCACCGGCTGCGGCTGCTGCGGCTGCGGCCGAACCTGCGGCTGCTGCTGCGGCTGCGGCTGAGTAACCTGAAGCTGCTGCCACACCGGCTGCGGCTCCTTCACCTGCGGCTGCGGCTGCGGCTGCAGATGCACCGTTATCACTTGCGGCTGCCGAGGCTGCGGCTGCGGCTGCATCTTCTCCCGATGCTGCAGCTGCTGCCGCTGCGTTACCTGCTGCTGCTGCTGCTGCGGCAGAGACACCTGCTGCTGCGGCTGCGGCTGCTGCGCCTGCTGCTGCTGCTGCGGCTGCGTCACCGTTAGATGAGGCTGCTGCGGCTGCGGCTGCTGAATATCCGGCTGCGGCTGCGGCTGCGGCTGCTGCCGAAGATCCTTCTTCTTCTCCTCCTCCCTCCGATGCTGCTGCTGCTGCTGCTGCTGCGGCTACTGATTCATCCTCTGCCACTGATGCTGCGGCTGCCGACGCGGCGTCACCAGCGGAGGCGGCTGCTGCAGATGATCCTCCAGCTGCTGCTGCTGCGGCTGATGCGGCTTCACCCGCGGATGAGGCTGCAGCTGCTGCTGCAGATCCGCTCGATGTAGATGCGAGTATCTGATTTACGGGTATTGCGTGAAGGCCTAATGCCCCCAGCGCTATTGCTATTAACACGTACGTTTGAATAGAAGTTGTCCTACTAAGCACAACTTTGACCGAACTCGAGGGTTTATATATTTTAGCTATCTATCTTTCAGAATCTAGTATCCTTGGCACGAAATCGATCCTATGGACATGTATCTGAAGAATATGGCTATACAGTTGTATTCACCTAACCAAAATTGTGTGGGTGGTTTATCATGTATCTCGCCGTTTCATTTTGAAGGACAAAAGATTCTCACATGCCTAAGGAGTATACATCCTAAGAAAAAATGAAGCCCAGGATCTTCATCATCAGGTATAGGCCTGGCTACTAAATTGCCAGTCAAATGAAATGAGTTGATGAGTACTTATGTCGACGATGAAAATCATAACTGAATTACCTCTGATAACAACTAACCAGTAATAGACGACATAATGAGCACCCGTAAGAGTCTATATTTAAAGTTCTACTTTCTCAATGTGATCTTGGTGATCGATTGCACTAAAGATAATTTGTGAATTATCAAAGCAGTTCACGCCGTGCGGACAAAATGGCATCCTGTATTCGAAATTCATGCAGAAGATCGTTATCATGTAATTCGATTAGCTAAGAAAATTCCTATTCGGTTATATTCTGGAGTGTATATAGTTCACAGCGGGTACCAAAGATGTACAAACAGAGACCAATGGGGGTTACAATAATTGCCTTACTTGCCATACTTGGCGGGATCGCTTTCCTTGGCAGCGGACTTGCGACGTTAATATTTATCCCACTAATGGGAATCTTCATCGGCAGTGGTTTGTTCATTCTAGGATTGGCTTATTTTCTGATGGCTTATGGCTTATGGAACGCAAAGAATTGGGCCTGGACACTAACACTAGTCCTATCAGGAATTGGTATAATAGTAGGGATAGGATCGATAATAGTTGGAAACCTTGGTTCGATATTTCATATAGTCATCAATGCCATAGTAATTTACTACCTATATCGACCAAATGTCAAAGCTTTTTTTAATAAGTAGAAATTGCTACACTATTTTGTGTTTCAAAGGTGACTGTTTACCAGTGGTTAGCAAAAATACAGAGATTTCTTCTTAACTCACCAATTCAAATTATACTTCATTCTTGCTTTAGTAGCTACCGATCGTTCGAACATGGTAGGAATCATATCGCCATGGTAGAATTGTATTAAAAGTTCCTATTCATCTTCCATTCGAAAATGCGGTCTAAGACATCGGGACTTGAGATTTTATTAGTAGATGATTGTCTTGAAGTGCTAGCAAAAGTGTATTATGCCCACTCCCCTCAAGCATATTCATTTTCAGCATAGATACTGGATGTTTGTTAAGGTGAAAATCGTTAGGCAAAAACAAGATATTGCGGAAACGAATTAAAAGGCTAGTATATAGGACATTCAGTCTAGTCTTTTTTTATTGTCGAAATAGTGAGAGATTAGTATGAAAGTCACAACCACAGCAATAACATTTCAGTGTATTTGCTATTGTAGGTCTTGAAGGAAGTAGTTCGTTTGATAATGTCCAAAATCAAGACTCTTCAATTCTTTTTTAGACACATAATCTTATGATATAGGAGCAGCTCCTCTTCGTTTTTCTACTCGCTTGTCGCTGCTGCGCACAGCAGTACTTGAACTTTTAATCTCTTGTGTGTCAGCTCCATGTAGCATGGTCATGACCTCCTTTAATTGCAATTTCAATTCTCCAGTTTCTTTCTTGTACTCATCAGCCGATTTCCTCTGGGTTTCGACCATCTCCCTTAGATTCTGATTTTCGGAGCGCAAATTATCATATCCCGTCTGAAGCGTAATCAGAGCTTCACTATTCCTTGTGTTTTCGGTAGCGATGCTCTCAAATGACTGCGATTGTTTTAGCACCTCTTGCCCAGTCTTTGAGGTTTCATCAAAGAGCTTCCTCTGACCTTCGGCGAGCAATGCAAACCTGAGTTCATTCTTGGCCGCATCTGCACCTTGGAAATAACTTGGCAAGAAAACCCATTCTCCACTCGAGGATTGACCTATAGCAAGTAGTTCCAATTCGAT
>JAATVS010000356.1 GCA_014523695.1 Nitrososphaerales archaeon TH5895 | reverse complement strand
AGAAAGTATCTAATAAATGTCTTGATACATAAATCGGGTAGTGCTACGACTCCGAACCATTCAGACAGTTGATGTTGCCATATCAAACTCTATGCACATGCAATTCATCGGAAATAAGTCATTTTTCATGAGGTAAAATGGGCTCAGGTCCTGTTGATTAGATCTTCTCGTGAAATTTTTAAAACACTTTAAAGCCTTGTCAAACCTCCTTGTGCCCAGTGCAATTTCAAGTTTGATTCTTATCTCAATTGATGGGAGTGTATCCTAACCTCGTTCGTTCTGAGAAAAATGCATGAATCTAGCTCTCTTGCTTTAGTAAAGTTCTCTAAGCGTTCATTCAGGTCTAAAACTATCATAAAAATGTCATATTGAAAGCGACCAGAAATCTAGAGTACTGTAATAATAACCCGTTTCGCTGCTGAATTTACGATGATTTATTCAGAATAGACAACTTTTTTTTCTAAGGACACACTTTACATACTTCGCAGCGTGTATAGGGCTGTCTGATTAGCTTAATAAGCCGAAAAATGAATGTCTGATTAGATTCTTGGATGAGGAATGGAGATTTTGATTTCACGTTGGAAGGCTAGTTGTGTGCCAATTTTCATTAGTCGGTTTTTTTATTACCGATAATATTTTGATATTGCCCTATTGTTTGTCCAAGATCGAATAGCTGAGCATTCAATTCTTTCCTCTTGATCCCCAGATCTAGGACCACGTTTTGAAAGCTGACTGAATTTGTCTTGTCATGATCAAGACTACCTGTTCCTATTACAATATTGGTTTTTATCATGTGTCGATGGGTAACCCAATATATAAACAAGAGTTGGGATAATTGGGGACATCCGAAACTTCAATTTGATTGTTCCGTGAAATACCACTGGCTTGTCTGCATACTTTTGAAGGAAACTATCTTTCGTCATCTTCTATCAGTATGTCATCTTAGCGCTAACTAATGGTGAATACAAATGGTTTTGTAACGTTACCGGGCTGCCCATTCTCTGTTAGGTAATAAATAGTGGCGGTCGCTGAAGTTTTTCCAGCCTTGATTGCTTGGTATATTGTCCCAGGAACTGGACCGGCCACTGTAACCTCTTCTCCTTGGTTTAATTCGAACGGGGATGAAGCAGCAGTGCAGCCTTGGAATTGATCCTGTCTTATAAGCACATTTCTCATAAAGAACGCAGTTAAAGGTGAATCGCAACGCCCAGCAGGTAACATTATTGTGTCTGGTAAATTATTAACTACTGTTGCTAATATTTCAAAATTGCTGCCAGCCTTTACATTTGAAGGTGAGGGATGAATATTTATCAGATCAACCTCTGGGCCCGTCGCATTCCCAGTCGAATTGGTAGATTGGGAATATGCATATTGGTTCTCTGCCACCTCTGGAAAACAGATGATAGTAAAAATAGTGAGTATAGCTAGCGTGGATAGTAAAATGCATTGTTTTGTCCTATTAAAATGCATTCTGGATATCTTTTGATATTGGCCAGTACTATTTGTGTCTATCATTTACAAAATACCTCCCACAAATGAATTCCGGAAGTAAGGTCTATTTCATCACTCACTCCCTTCCAAGAACCCCAAATGACTATTACGACATGTTTGAGAAGGATTGAGAACATTAGATGATGAATGTATATAGACCGTTCGTATTTAGGTAACCAAAGTTATTGTAATGAGATATTTGTGATAAAAAAGATTATGACGGAAGATTCGTCGTTATCTTCCCCACGATTTTTCCAAGCGGTGCATCAATAGTCAGGACCTTAACGTATGCATTTCCATCAAGAATGAGTTTCAATAGATCAGACATCTGGTCTATGTTCAACCTTCCTGTAAAGTCAGAAGCTGTGAAGTTACCCTCAACTAATGTTCCATTGATCGGCCCAGTGACGCCTTCGTTGACCCCGCTTCTAAGTTGGACCAAGTCAACATATCGTCCACCACTGGAGGCTGACACATAGACATCATTCACCTTATCGATATTGTTGGTATCAATATTATATCGCATGGTACTTCCATCACCTACAACTGTAAATTCTGCAGTTCCCGTTGCATTCGTGACAGTTGGTGGGAAGGTCAAATCTCCGGTCAAATTAGCAGAGAACTGTGAAGCATTTGGCTGTTGTCCCTGTACTGCCACATACTGACCCTGTGATGTTATGACAGTGCTTGTTACGAATATGGTGGTTATAACAAAAGTTATCGCCACAAAGTTTTGTCTGTACATTGTTATATAAAATCTTGATTTAATATAAGAGCTTTGCCATTGTAAAAGCCTCGCAGCTTTGCGTCCAAAACCAAATTCTGTAAGGGAGTCTTGACTTCGTTAGCTCCATTTTTTATTTTATGGTCCATTTTGTGCCACTTACATTTGATTAAAGGCCAGGAAGTATGTTCCAAAGCTCTTTTATTCTCCACTCTATTCATATAGGATGAGTTAACCTATAGGAGAAAAGGCGATCAATAGGACCTCGAGGTCGTCTGTTCTCTTAGTTTATCCTGCGTTCGATTCTAAACATAGATCGATTCAAAGGTTAGCATCTACAGATGGTCCGTCTCTTACTATCGTAATTTTGTAAACATATGTTACAAAGGTTATACTTGTGAATTACGTGTATAGGAATAGGACAACTACGACCCTACTTATGAGAAGTGATAGGTCATGACCTTATCTACCGGCTTCATTTCCTGACCTATTTCTTTCAAGTTTTTAATAAGATATTGTCTATTGTGATAATGACATCAAGCATTTAATGAGGCTTCTAATTCTGAATCAAATTCGGTTCCGAATTTTAGGCGTTATTACATACTGCTAAAGTATTAGATAAAAAATGGTATAAAAGAGGCCATGTTGTCCATTGGAGTCTTCTTGTACCATATTGTCTATTCTAAGATACAATGTAAATATCAAGGTCTGGCGGCCTGTCTGTCCTCTGCACCTATCTAGGCCTGCCAGCCTTGTATTATTGCATTTTGTGAATATGTTAATATGGTATGATGTGCTTATGGTATTAGAATGAGACATGGGTAAATGGAAATGCTTATGGTGTTCAAAAGTGTTGGAAGGAGAATCCTTTATGGATCTAGTTGCGGCCTCCATGAAGGAGGAAGGCGGACAACACGTACACGGTTGGGAGAATATTACCATTGCCGAGGT
>JAATVS010000054.1 GCA_014523695.1 Nitrososphaerales archaeon TH5895 | reverse complement strand
GTGATGTTTACCGTGGAAGCGGGTTTTTTTGTGGTGCTGGCAATCGCGATATTTCCGAATATATCTGCTGAGTTTGTATCTCAAAATCAGATTTTTTACATTGAAGTGGCGGTAATACTAATATTGACAGTATGGTTTGCTACACTTTCTGAGTCTTTATCAGAGGCTCAAGCAAGAGCTAGGGTGGATTCGCTTAGAGCCTTGGAAAGGGAAGTGTCAGCTAGGAAAATAGTACATGGGAAGGAAGTAGTTGTAACATCTACAAGCCTCAAACCAGGAGACGAAGTAGTAGTTTATGTGGGCGAGATAATCCCAAGAGACGGTTTAGTAAATGAAGGAAAGGCGTTTGTAGACGAGTCAATGATGACTGGGGAGTCTAACCCCGTATTCAAAGAGAAAGGAGATCATGTTATTGGCGGAACAAAAGTTGCTAGCGACAAAATGATAATAGAAATAACTGCAGAAGTAGGCAAGAGCTTCCTGGACGAGATGGTTAACCTTATTCAGAATGCTACAAGACCAAAGAGTAAGAATGAAATCGCGTTGACGATACTTCTCGCAGGGCTATCAATCATATTCGTTACTGTTATTGGAACTCTCTTGTTTCTTGCATATTCATTAGGTTATAGTGTTGACATAGCAACACTCATTGCTCTACTTGTTGCTTTAATGCCAACTACTATTGGTGGTCTACTCCCAGCCATCGGAATTTCAGGTATCACAAGATTGGGAAGAGACAATATAGTTGCCAAATCCGGAAAAGGGATAGAAGCAGCCGGTGATTGTGATGTTTTGATCCTGGATAAGACTGGAACGATCACAGAGGGCAGCAGAAGTGCTGTTGGTTTTATTCCGATGCAAGGATATACAGAAGAAGATGTAGGTCAGGCTGCATTTGCGGCTTCTATACATGATGTAACACATGAAGGCAAATCAATAGTTGATCTATCTGAAGAGAAAAAGTACATTCCTCCGCTATTAGAAAAAATACTCGCGGCCAGGTCAATCGAGTTTAGTGCGGAGACACGATTCAGTGGAATCGAATTTGTAGCAAGCAAGAAAGTAGGGACCCTCAACAAAGAGCAAGAAGAAGAATTTAGAGAAATTGCAAGAACAGTTGTAGATCAAAAGCTTGCTGATGCGTCAACGACTCCAATTGATAGCCTTGAAGAGGATATCGATCGCGCTAGTAGGAGTAAAGTACACGATATGTTCATGGAAATAGAAAGAATTGCTAATGAAACCAGTAAGAAGGAAGGAGGAGGAAGAGGAGGGCAGGTTAAGATCCTTAAAGGTACTGTCGATGGCATACTTAAATCGGCCAGCCCGCAAGTGAATGAGGCTGAACTCAAATGGAAAGCACATGAGATCGCGGAAAAAGGAGAAACGCCTTTGGCTGTATCCATTGACAATGAGATAATCGGATTGATAGTTCTTAAAGACAACTTGAAAGAGAATATAAGACAAAATCTAGATGAAGTAAGATCTACTGGAATTACGACCGTCATGATAACAGGAGATAATCAATTGACTGCCCAGATCATTGCTAGAGAAGCGGGCGTTGATCAGATAATGGCGGAAGCCAAACCAACTGATAAGCTAAGAAGGGTTGTAGAAGAACAGGAAAAAGGTCATATAATAGGGATGATGGGCGACGGGACAAATGATGCTCCTGCATTAGCGAAAGCAGACATCGGTCTAGCTATGAATAGTGGAACAGCAGCTGCTAAAGAGGCAGCCAATATGATTGATTTGGATTCTGATCCATCCAATATACTAAAGGTGGTAAAACTTGGTAAACAGTTGCTTATAACTAGAGGAGCAATCACTACATTTAGCATCGCCAATGATGTTGCAAAATATTTCGCAATTCTACCTGCGATGTTTATGGTGGAAAATCCAAAGCTCGAAGCACTAAACGTGATGCAGCTTCACAGTCCTGAAACTGCAATTCTATCTACATTGATATTTAACGCCATAATCATACCGGCACTCATCCCACTTTCATTACGAGGAGTCAGATTCAGGCCAGAAGCTCCTGAAAAGATGTTCCTCAGAAACATGACAATATATGGCTTAGGTGGTGTGGCTCTGCCATTTGTTGGGATTAAGGCAATTGATATGATACTTTCTGTGTTTATGGGATAAGATGGATGAGGAGGTGGCTGCAGAAATAAATGCGAAAAATAAGAGAAAATATGGCCTATAATAATGAACGTAAACAGGGAAGTGTTCGCGAACTACTTAGAAAGAACCTAAGCTCTTCTATTCGAGTCGTCATCCTGATGATGCTAATGACTGGTATTGCGTATCCACTTATCTTGACAGGAATAGGTCAGGGTATCTTTCCTTTTCAATCAAATGGAAGTATGATTACGTTGGATGGGAGAGACGCTGTAGGTTCCATACTTATAGGCCAAGAATTCACATCACCAAAATTCCTGCATACAAGACCAGCTTCACAAACTGCTTCTGGTGTTGATCCTCACATTACTCCGGAAGACGCTTTTGCACAAGCAGCAAATGTTAGCAAAGAGACAGGGATACCAATTAACACCATTCTCACTCTTATCGAATTAAATATAGAGAGAAATAGGATTGAAAATCTTATCGTATTTGCGCCACACTATGTTAATGCTCTAGAAGTTAATACTGAACTGGTAAGACAATATCCTGAGGTTTATGCAGAGTATGCAACTGAAACTACAAGTAAGCAGAGGGATGTCAATTAGCTTGGAACCAATAATTTCATTATTTGTATCATTCTTGGTAATAAGTGCAGGAGTATTGGGATACTCTTTACTGAAAGCAGAAAAGTAATTTTTATTTCAAAGTCCTTACGGCTTACGCCGTCTAGACTCCGAGGAGTAATCTAATTTTTAGAGGTTTTTTAATCCTTTAAGGAATACTAGCACACAATTACCCTCCCTTAACAGAAGGAGAGCGGTTAACCTCAAATTCACTATCTCAATCCAATTACAGAGTTTTGTGGATGTAGGCAGTTGCAAGTGACATCCTTACAATGATTGTTCCTGTCTTTATGCAAAGAGAAGGGGTGGTTGCAATTCAAGTAATTGCATATGGGATCTGGTTCTTCCTCTCCAAATACGTTAATCATTACCCGCCGGGGAAGATGCTGTTGTTTGACAGTCTCCGTTTTTTCTCGTTTTAATTGCGATACTCCGGTAACTAGTTTGGTGTTATTTGCTACATCATTTCTTACCCGTTGTGGCTCGTTGAGTAGAGTTCTATTCGCTAAAAGTTCAATCCTTTCTAAGCGTTCTTTTTTCCAATGACAGCTCCAGCAGTATTTACATCTAACACATGTGAAGGAAGTCCTGCAATCGCAACATTCACAAATGTCGTATTTCCAGGATGAAGTTTCTCTGATGTATTCATGCATGGGAATTTGACCTTTTGTTCATTTTAGTTGAGTATATCAAATGTAATGCTCTCGGTTAGAATAAAACTTGATGTAAATGAAATCAATTAATACAATAGTTGAATATAGATCAATGTGATCTAAATGATTTTTAAAGTAGACATCGAATAGTTGAGTTCTGTTGGTTTTGTCGGTTATTAGCTAAAACGGGCCACTCTTGGGGTAGAATGCCATGTATACGATACTAATATGAAGCTGTAGACAAGTTACTCTAGTGTTTGTGTACGTTCACTCATGTATACAGCCGTTCAATTAGCTTTTACGCTCAGTAATTGGCAAAGAGTTGAATGATTCTAAATGAACGAGGTAACTGTTCAAGATACCAAATAGCTTACCTTATGTACCTCATCTAACTGCGTTCAATTGCGTTCAATTGCGTTCAATTGCGTTCAATTGCGTTCAATGCTGTTAAATACTACCTTAACCACAGACGTCAACAATATAGAGCATAATAACTTTAATTGCAATTCGCCAATGACAGTAGGAAGAAAGGCTTTGAATCGACTTGCCTTTCTATTATAGATCATATAGATCTAATTTAAATTATTCATATCATCTTTCATAATTGAGAATGTAGATGATCACTTATCAGAGGAGAGTAATAATCGTCATGATGTTTATCATTACGCCGGTATTTCTTTCACATTTTGCCACTGATAATATCTTTGGACAAGATGAGTCTGAGACCTACATATACTTGGTCGACTCGAAGCCTTTTGGTATTCCTTACTACAAGTGGACAGAGTCATGGTGGAACTGGTTAGTTAGCATACCTACTGATGCCAACCCAGCTCTCGATATGGATGGAAAACAATGTCAGAAGGGTATGCACTATAAGTACCCCGTCTTCTTTTTGGCGGGATCATTGAACGAAACTGCTTCTAGGAATTGTACAATTCCATCAGACGTATCAATATTCTTTCCGGCAACAACTTCCTATTGTTATAACACTCATTTGGCAAATAGAACAGAAGATGAGCTGAGAACGTGTGCATCACTACAAAAAAGCGATATAAATACGAAAGTAACTATTGATGGAAGTGATCTGAACACATTTGCATATGACATTACCAACGCGAGGGTGCAATCAAATCTGTTTGGAATCGAAGTCCCTGAAGATAACATTCTAGGTATATCCGCTCAAAATATTTCAGGAATTGCTGCTGGTGACTGGGTTTTTTTGAAACCTAATGTGTTTGTCCCCGGGATTCATAAAATTTCGTTTACTGGGAAATTAAATGGAACATTGTCTGATGTTTCTTATTCCTTGAACATAACTGGGAGCGGCAAATAGATCATAATTGAAATTGAGTAAAGCTATACATATGAATTCTTGATCATCATCATTCAGCAGTTGTATATAGAAAATCGCCGATGCGTTTCAGAAGATCTGTGTTGATTTCTTCAATAGTACGATTTCCATTGATAGGAATTAATCCGTATCTCTTTTGCATTAGGCTGAATTCCTTTGCTAACTTATTTTGATACATAATAAATGATTCAAACATGTCCTCGGAGAGTCCAACATCTGCGCCAGATTCATAGTAATCAAGAGATAAATTTTTTTGAAAGACTCTATGAATCAACTCATTAGGATCTACATCTAGATAGAAGACTAGATCAGGCTTTAATGCAAATCCATACAATGCGTGTGTCCATGTCCTTCTAATTTTTCTCACCGCATCTCGTGCCATCAACGTAAAAATATACCTATCAGCAAGTACGATGTATCCTGCTCTCAACGCAGGTATAATCTTATTCTCAAGTTGGTCTGCAAAGTCTGCAGCATAGAATAAGCTGAGCGTTCTTCTTCCCAGTACGAAATTCCGTTTCGCTTCCAATATCCCTTCACCAATCAATTCAGACCTACGTAACCCAGTGGTAACAACAGCATGTCCATCAGCTTCTAACCTAGGTTGTATTACAGAGATCTGGCTAGTCCTTCCCGAAGCATCGGGTCCTTCTATAACAATAAGCTTCCCGCTAAGCTGGGTATCGCCCTGAAGGTACCTGATACCATCTCCATAAAACAATGGCGATCGTGACCTACGGGTTTCTTTCGTAGTAATTGGTAAATCATAATCGTTATCATCATCATCTGCTCTTTTGATGGGTGGTTGGGTCCTTGGTCTTTTCGCAGTCATCGTCTTCGATGTTCCTTTTCGAAGTCGTGTCCTGCTTATCATGCCGGCACCCCTATATTGATTTGTTCCGTTTCCAGAATCTTCCGTTGGTTTTTCGGAATTATACCTTTAACAAGACCGCGTACCTGTGCCTGTTGTTCCTCGATGGCAGATGTCCCATCGATAACAGCAAACCCTTCATCTTGGGCCATAACGTCGTATTCATCAATAATTCTCTGTTGAAAAATCCGATAACTTTCATACGGGTCGTTACTGAGATTCAAATCCATCCCCGCTTCATAGTATTTCAGTTTTGGTCGTCCAACGAGAATTCTTTCAATAGCCACATCTATAGGGACTTTAAAATAGAATATGATATCTGGCTTTAAGGCGTAGCTATAAACTTTGTAGACCCAATTCCTACTACAACCTCGTACTATGTCCCTAGCAAACGCTGTATAGACATATCGATCGGCCAAGACGATATAACCAGCTCTGAGAAGCGGTAGAATCTTTCTCTCATATCTATCTGCGAAGTCTGTTGCATGCAATAGGCTGAACGTTGTTGGGGTAAGCTTGCCCTTCTTTTTCCCTTTAGAGGTAATCTGTTTGACCATATCGGAAGAATTCCATTCGGTAAGAAAGACGGCCATGTTTCTCGATCGTAGCCATTGTTCTACGAGATGAATCTGAGTTGATTTACCAGACCCATCTATTCCTTCGACAACGATTAGTCTTCCTTTAAGGCCTTCCCTACTACGAGCTTCGTTACCATAATGTAATGTCTTAATTGGAAACACCTTCCTTGAAGATTGCCTGGATTCTTCCATAATCAATAGTCCTGTTCTTTATATATAAGTTGCCTAGTTACATATATGCTAACTAGTAACGCTGGAATATATTAGACGTATATTATTTGAGGTCCTGATCTTCTAACGCCTCTAACCCTTGTTTCTTTATTCTCCATAGCCTGAAGTCTGCACCGCTAGGTCTGGGTCGTACTTCCTCGGCGAGGCGCCGGGACTCTAATTCGTTTAAGTAGATTTGAACCTCAGATTTTGGAAGCCCGCTTTGTGATATTATATTACTTTCGGATACGTCTGTTTCAGTGTCATTGTGCGCTAGTTCCGCAAGAATATCTAGAACATTTCTCAGTCCCGGACTCATTGACATAACAGTTATGATCATTCATTAGTTAAAAGAAATCTGGCGAATTTCATATGATGTTCCGAGTTTTTGGTTAATGTTCTTCCAGTTAATGCCAAAACATCAAAGACAATACTTCTAAATAGTGATTCATATGGAAAACTCACGTTGATATTTATTCATAAGCATCTGAACCTGATGTTTTGTGCCAGATCTGTTCGAAATTCTCTTTTCCGGATACATTGTAGTTTGTGCCGTTTCATCTCATATTATTGCTCATGTAATTAATGGTAGAGGAGGACTACCCCCTTATCTGCCTCAGATAGCTTGTACTGTTATGAAAGTTAATCCTGATCAGAGGATTGCAGTTACCTAGATCTATCTACCTAAGACTTTCAAGTATTTTAGGAGAATAATGTGAGCCCTTAGGACTGGCCACGATCTTGATAAAATCATCTGCTGCAGTATCAAGTCCCTTATCAAGGTAGGCATTATAATGAATATTGCACATAATCAAAGATACTTCTGTTTCGTTCCATCCTAATGTACACTTACATGGTAAAGATATCTTCTTCATTTTAGAAGTGAAATCGCTGCTATTCCAATCTTAAGGGCATTGCCGAGAATATGGAATTTGTAGAAAGGACTGCATCTCGAGTCCGCGCTTGTTAGTATCGTACTCTTTGTGCTACCAGCTCGGACGTGTGTTTCTTCATGTCTTTGCCCACCTTGATAATCGCAATGGGATGAATTCCCATAATACTGGCAGTCACGAATCACAATTTCTTGTGAGACTTTCACAAGTCCAATATTGTTGTCCTTTTATTTAGCCGTGACGGTACTGACGCTCCAAATAGCTGACAAGATGAGTCTTTAGGAGACAGTATTCTATACTCTTTTCTTTGGATGGCCTTATTCTAGTCGCATTTCAAACGTTGGGTCTCGTGCACCTAGCACAATTTAATTATTTTTCACCTCTATTGATTACCCTGGCTTTATTTTAAAACCAAAGTTTTTGACTTCGACATAGCCTTTATTTTATACCAATCGTGATTTGTCGAGGTGTTATTAGTCTTTAGTACAGCATCTTAACTAGCACATTGTGAGGTAATTATCCGGCATATACTGACACTAGAATCTCTAATAGAGTCTTTGATATCCTCAGAACTGTTGCCTATTCTTTTGGTGATTAACTCGACGAAAGTGTCACGATCTATCTCAATCGTTGGCGACGATATACCAGATGTCGTTCCGATTTCTATTGGCACCGTCAATGTCCCTCCAGGTGGACTTTCGCTACCTTTCTCGGTACCGATTTGGCCAATAACAGAAATACTGTCCCATTTTCTAATATCTTCCCCATTTAGACCCGTACAAAGTAGTCTCGCTGTTATTTTGTTATTGCCCTGTTTTGCAGTGTCAGAGTCCGATTTAATGATATACTTCCACGTAGAATAGTCACTCTCTACGTTCTCCCCTGTAGGAATTGTCTTTTTATAAGGCTTTGCATCATTTATGATAACTGCTACATGACAAATACTTCTAGGATTATAGTTTGAGATCCGGGAGATTTCTAGATCACTGTTAACGTTTGTGGATTGGTCGGTATTTGGGTAAACAATTTCAATATCAGTTGGGTCTGAGGGGGAAAAAACAGAACTTGATGTGGACATGTAAGAGGGGACTAAGTGCTCATCAGATTTGCCTATGGTTGAGATATCCTGAAAAAGCAACAAGACAGAGTATACAACCAGCATAGTTGTTAAAACTAGAAAGGCTATATACGCAATATGTTTTGCTTTCTGATCCTCAAATCGATGCTTAATAACTGTTTTTAACGCCATCATCAGTTAGGTCTAGGGTATCAGATTGCCTCTTCTTTGCTTTGAAGCATTATTTTTTGCCTGTCTATGTCTTCTGTAAGCACGATCCGCTTCGATGGCCGCGCTTAATATTTTACTCTTGTTTGAAGAATGTGACGATTGCAGAAACATCTTAGTATCTTTCGGTAAACAGTGTCCACCTATTCCATCCCTTGGTTCAAGTATATTTACGTTCCATTTAGTATTCAGAGCTTCTCTTAATTCTGCAAAGTTTATTCCATTTGCTTGACTATAAAGATAGAGGTCTTCTGCAAAAGCTATTTGCAAGTATCTATGAGCATTTTCAGCAATCTTTGATATCTCGGCGATTTCTATATTGGATACAGGATGCAAAGGTATCCCCAAATTTTTGGTACTTTTGAGGCTACTATTCCTTGCTCTATCATTGCTGCTGCTGTCTGTCGTAATGCTATGAAGAATGATACTGTTACTACTACCCTCTTTACTATTCATAATAACATTCTCAATAGCATTACTTGGATAACCATAGAACTGCATACCATTCTTAAGACAACAATCGCATACGCCCCCTATAACACGCATCTGATTAACTCCATGTTCCATCTCCTCTAAAGCATACCATCTATGCGGTACATGTACAACATGCAATCTATGGTTAAGCATCTCAAATACCTTTTTGGATGTTCCTCTGGGAATAGTACTCTCTATTGAAACGAGTGCACCGCTTTTGGCTTCCTTTGAAATTTCCTTAACTATCGACAATAATCCATCTACCTGAGGGGAAAACATATCCTCAGGCCTGTGCGTCGAAACGCAAATAATGAATACATCTATCTCACTAAGTTTTGTGACTTTCCTTACAGAAGCGACTTTCTCTGCCCGCTCCATAGCTGTGTTGTTGATATCATATCCATAAGTTTCGAATCCTCTTTCAGTGAGATATTTTGCTACAGGCAGGCCAAGCTGACCTAAGCCAATCACTAACACTTTTTCAAAGCGGCGCAGCCCCTCAGGAGTATTGATCTGACCTTCAAGCTCCCCAGTTTCAACTCGACGAATAGCTGGTTCGTTCCTCAGTACATTATCATAAATATGATCAAGTTGTTGATCCGATCTGCCCTCGGAACCAATTTCATTGCAAGCATCTAATATCATTATATTATATATACAATCAATGAATGATTTAACGTTGGCGGTAGTAAAGCTCCAAATAACAGACAGCTGAAATTGAATGCTGACTTAATTCTATCCCCTCAATATCTTGCATAGACTCTTGGCGATATTTGCGCGAATCACCGGTATAATGTTACATCTCATGCTCACAACTGCATTTATTCACGCGTTACTGGTGTTACGATACACTCGCCTAAAATGATGCGGGAAATTTTGAATGCGGTTTCGATCAAGATTGGGTCAATCTAAATCCATCGATAAAAACTAGTCAAAAAATAAGGAACCGGTTATGGATCAGGGTCGGTACTTTCCTTCCATGATAATTTCTTTCAACGGCTTTCTATCACTTGGAGATTCCCTATCCCTAATCGGAGGAGGGAGATTTTCTTTTGGACCCCTCTTTCCAATAGCAATCATAGCCATAACATCATAGTCTTCAGGAATCTCTAATTCTTGCCTAGCTCGTTGATAGTCGAAACCTTCCATTCCATGGGTAACTATTCCTCGAAAACAGGCCTCTAATGCCAAATTTTCCCACGCAGCACCTGCATCAAGCTGATGAGTAACTGATGGTTTTCCATTATATTCAAAGTTTTTGTGAGATACAAGGACAACGAGAGCTGCTGAGTCTTTAGCCCACATCTTATTACCCTCAACCAACAAGCCAAAAAGTTTGTTCCAGCTTTCGGTATTTCTTTTTGCATAAATGAACCTCCACGGTTGATTATTATATGAAGAGGGAGCCCATCGAGCAGCTTCGAAGAGCGCCATCAGGTCGTCCTCGTCAAGTTCTTCACTCGTCATACCCCTAGGCGACCACCTGTTAACAAATACAGGATTAATCTCCTGAGTTGGAGTTCTAGTTTGCGTGATTTCAGGGTTAAGCATTGATAGGAATAGTCCAATTATAATATATAAGAGTGAAAGTATACCGATGCCTTGGCCACCGATATGTATAGAGTCTTGTTTCCTTCAGATACTCATTCACAAAATCACAAGAAATGTCGATGTTTTTCCGGCCAATAGAATATAGAAAAATAAATATGTAAAAAGGACTTTTAAAACCAGAAAACGTGATTCATGCTAACTGCTGATTTCTAATAGAGGGCCTAATTCATCGGTATGACCTGTGCTAGGGATATTCAGTTTCTTGTCTATCTCTCTTAGCACCCATTCGTCATAAGACGTCGTATCTGTGAGCACAAACAATTCAACTCTTTTTACCCCATCAAACGATTCTACTTTTTTCAGTATCCCATCAGCTGCAAAAATATCTTGACTAAATAAAAGAAAATTTATTACGTTATCTGGATCGGTTACAGGAAGTTGAAACAGAATATTCTCGCCCAATTGATCGTAAATGCGCCCAACTATCTGGTGGTAAGATGACCTGTCAAGTGTGTTTATTATTAGTGCAAATTGGATATACCCCACGGTATGAACAGGATTACACAGAATAAAGAATTTTAGTACGTTCTCATCTTTTAACTTTGTTAGCCTGCGGTTAACTGTTCTACCTGATATAGAAGTCTCTCTAGCTATATCATTCATTTCCATCCTAGGGTTTGATATTAGACATTTGATAATTCTTAGATCGGTCTCTGTAAGTTCATGTTTTTTTCTTGCAATTGATGATGTTGGCGTTAGAGTTGTTGTTGATGATGAGGACGAAGGAGATAGTTTGCTTGTAAACATGACACGAACACTAGCTGGTTTAAGTGAATCAAGTAGAAGTCTGATCTTATCTTCCTGCCCTTCCTTTATGGCTAAACAAAATGTGGAAATGCCTCCCATACATTTGGAGTGAATTGATACGTCTCCAACGAGGTTCAATCGATTGATAATATCGTCAATATTTGCAGTGTGTTCTCGTACAATGAGCATACAACCAATTCCGTATCCAAGTGCAACTGGATTTACTTTAAGGACGAATTTTTCTATTACCCCAGTGATGATCATTCTATCTACTCTAGCTTTGACACTCTTGGACGTCATACCAATAGCAGATGCTATACTCATGAAGGACTCTCTGCAGTCCTTTGACAGAATACTAATAATCTTGAGATCTTTTTCATCCAAGAAAAGCCGATGCACTTGCATAATTTCCTTTTACTAAGGCCGGTCAAAGATTTAAACTTATTGTTCATTATTTGGAGTCTCACTTCCGCCAACGATAAATAGTGTAGAGTCTATCTGACTATGTGGCTAGAGATGATACCCACTGACAAGTCCAATAGCACGTCCTGCGAGTAATCCAGAAGGTCTGACAAAATTATTTCAGATTATGGTTAGTCATTGTGTACCCGAGACCAGGATGTTACAATTCGGATTGCTTTCCAGATAATGTCTAATGTTGATTTTAATGAAATGCAGAGAGTTAGAAAGCAATTCGAGCAGCTACAAAGTTTATTCCAAAAGTATTTGCCGAACGTTGATCCAGATCTTATTTACGACCTTTTGGCGCGTTTACGAGAGAATCCTGGCACTACTCCAACATATACCCTAGAGGTATATACCGAGAAAGATGTAGATTCAGCAAAGACGATAGATTTTATATATAAAATAACGGGCGCGATGGCTACGGTATATGATAATGGTACTCATTATGTTATAAATCAAAAATTATCTTTAAATATATTAAAGAATATTTCCGACTTGAAGAGCATCATCGAAATCACGGGAGCACCTACTACTTTAGGTTGTTGGCTTTCTGACTCTGTCAAACGAGGAGGGATCTAAATGCTTATAAGTATTAAAGATCAAAAGGTAGGCTACTGATTATATTTCCCTACGTCAGCACATTAATAATTTTGTCATATATTGGGAGTCTTATTTCCGTTAACGATAAATAATGCCAATCCTCTAACTATGAAGATGCGTAGGGTTGATAATTCCGGTCTAACAGAAAACAGAGATACTCCTAAAGAGGGAGGTACGGAGAGCCCAATTACTGTTGGTCATAGGGCGTGGTTTACTCTGGCGCTACTCAGCAGCACACTTCTGACGGTATTTTTCTCAGAGACCATGCTTCTTCCTGCGATACCAGAAATCATACAGGACTTTAACATAACTTATGGGACAGCAGCATGGATATTCAGCGCATACCTAATTGTAGCTGCTGTAATGACACCCGTAGCAGGAAGGCTTTCTGATCTGTATGGAAAAAAGAAAGTGTTGCTCATACTACTTACAATATACATAGTTGGCCTTGTTACTGGCGGGCTTGCAGATAACATATCAGTTCTGCTCCTTACCAGAATAGTTCAAGGCATCGGTTTAGCAGCTGTCCCTGCTGCCTTTAGCCTTCTTAGAGACACTTTTCCCCCAGCCAAACTTGCCATAGCTGTAGGCGTGTTTGGATCTGCATATTCTGCAGGTTCTGTGGTCGGCCTATTGGTAGGGGCTAGCATTATTCAAAACTTCGGGTGGCATGCAACATTTTTGGCCATAATTCCTTTTGCTGCCTTGGTAACGATAATGATCGCCAAATTTGTTAAAGAAGATAAAAAGGCTCATCAAATGAATGCGGTTGAGTCTACAGATAATATCTTGAGCAGAAAGCTGGCAACATTTCCAATAGACATCAAGGGCGTAGCGGCTCTTTCTGTTACAATAACTTCATTTCTAATTGCTCTTACACTCATTCAGATCGGCGTTACCTCTCAGAATATTCTGCAGATCGCTGGCGCATTCGTTGTATCTGCAGTTTCATTATCCATATTTGTTTTCCTGGAGAGAAGGATCGTGCCCCCTTTTCTTGACTTAAGGTTACTAAGACATAAGATCCTTCTGCCATCATACATCTTGCTGATAGCTGCTGGTATTACCATGTTTATGATATATCCAACAATAGTCCAGTTAGTTAGAAGTCCAATCCCGTTAGGATTTGGAGGAGATTCAATAGATGCTGCTAATGTTCAGTTGCCTTTCATGATTACTTTCTTGGTATTTGCAAGTATCACGCCATTTATCATAAACAGGATAGGAAGCGTAAAGCCTATGATAATTGGGGGAGTAATAAGCCTAATCGGTGCACTTGGATTAACGCTATTCCATTCGACAGAATTTGCGTTGTCTACAAGTCTGGCCGTAGTTGCAAGTGGATTATCACTAACTATGACAGCAACTTGGAATATGGTCGTCTCATCTTCACCAAAAGAGTTCACTGGTATTTCAGTAGGAGTTGGCGCCCTTTTGTTGTTTGTAGGAATGGCGATAGGCCCTGCACTGGCTGGAGTGTATATGGAAAATCACGAGACCATTGAGGGGATCGAGGGATCATATCCATCGGCTGGATCATACAATCTGATATTTCTTACAGCTGCATTACTTTCAGGTGTCACGGTCGGATTTGCGCTAATACTAAGAAGAGCTACTCATAGCGCATAACGTTCAGGTGTATAACAGAACAGACGTATTCTGACTGAGTATGTGATTAGTTATACACTTTCTACTGAACGAACTTCTGCCTCAACGCAGCTGTTGTTTGTAACACTCTAAAGCTGTTTTACTACATCTTTTTCCAGTCACGCTAGTAGCACTTTTTAGGAATTGTCTTGGCCTTACTTTTTTCTCAATTTATTGTATTATTCGATTCATTTCCTTATTTTCATTAAAGTAGCACTTCATAAGCTATTCAGCTAGAAAATCTCGTCGCTCCTCAGCAATCTAATGTCTAGAGAAAGGCATGTTACCCCTCCCCAAGTACACCTGAGACAATAGACTTCATTGAAGATATTTCTGCAGTTCGATTTGTTCAAGTATCAATATACAAAATATAGTTTATAAAGATGCAACGGATCATAAGTATAGTTGTCGCAATTCACCGAGGATCAGCAATCAAAATTAACCAGCAAAGACGAGGAAGGGGTGATTTTGCCACAAGTCAAATTCATCCAGTGCCCAATAAAGACCAGCTTGGGCGTACTTGGAAAGAAATGGACCATGTTAATCCTAAGAGATATAGGTTTCCTCAAGATTGTACGCTTCAATAGGATCTTAGAATCTATCCCAGGTCTTACACCTAGGGTTCTTTCAATGCGTCTGAGAGAGTTGGAGGACGAAGGATTCATCGAATGTGTTGGAGGAAAGAAACAGCCAATCATGGTGGTGTGGAGGCTCACTGAGAAAGGTAGAGATACAATGCCTATCCTGATTCAGTTGACTGCCTTTGGTTCCAAATGGCATTCTGATATCGTCTTTGAAGACAAGAGACCTAGGACGTTAAATGAGATCTTTCCACAGCCTGAAGCGAGAAGAATAATGATGGGTATCAGATGAGGAAACTCTGCAGAGTCTCTTAAGCTAGAAGTTTGGAAGTACTTCTTGGTGTGTCTGTTTATACTAATTCTACTTGCCAAAAATTGGCTATTAGACCTGCAGTAAAATAGTGTCGTTCTATCCAATACTGAAGCTAGCAACTAATGGAACTATCGTTCTGGTTGGATAGCTAAAACCTAATATCCAAATTTTTTATATCGCGTTACTCACTCTTCATTAACTCTTTAACTCTACCATTTTATCAACAAGTATGGATGAGATATAGAGCCGATAGGTCCGCTGCCAACGAGCTAAAAGGCAGTGCATTAATGAGTTGTCACAGTTCCCATCAACTAATTTTCATTCGCTATAAGAACAGTTGAAAATATATCAGATTTAGATCGTCTTGTCGTTATTATAAAATTAATTTACTAATTATGAGCATTAGGTCTCAGATTAATTGAAAAAAAAATGGGTTCGACTATCTATGGTTAGTCTCGATTTTTCTTGTGGTGTTTTTTGTGCTTCTTGTCGTTCTTGTCATTATCATGCTTCTTGTCTTTGTGATCATGATCATCATCACTCGAAGCTGCAGCTGCGGCTGATGCTCCGCCTGCTGCCGCTGCTGCTGCTGCTGCACCATCGCCACTCGCTGCTGCTGCCGCTGCTGAATTACCAGCTGCTGCCGCTGCTGCTGCCGCTGCTGATACTGGAGCTGACAGCACACTAGGTGCCAAGAAGACGGCTATTACTGCTACCGCTACCGCTGCGAATATAGTTTTATTCATAAGTACATTATTCTATGCGAATGCTTATGAATACTTTAGGGATGTATGTACTATAACTATCACAAGAAATGATGAGCCGTACCAAAACTATCGTCTTCGCATCGGCTAGCCATCTATTGCAAATGCAATTTTCGATCCAATGCAATATTTCTATCAATACATTATAGAAAACATAAGATGTACTGAGTGGGGATTCAACGGGCTGTCAAAATAGTATCTAAATTAATACTTATTGAAACTTGTAATTTAATGTCAAACGCGCTATCTGAACGCTATTCCCGATGTAAACCTGCCTGTTTTCGCAGATATTCCATTAATTCTTTGTCATCGTCTTTATGTTCTATTCGCAAATAACGTTTCATTCCACTCAGCAAATCATTACTTTTTTTAGAATAAACTGAATCATTATTTTTAGAATCATTTACCATAATAATAATTTACATTTATCATATAAAAGACTTTGACCACAACCAGTCTTTGCTCTAAATAAATCTAATCGAACTTTGGGATATGACTATGTTCCAAGAAATCTACTAACTGCTCATAGCTCTCTAACTCAAGATATTTCATTAGACACTCGACCGTATTGTCATCGTATTGAGAATTCTTGTACTTTTCTTTGCTAAGCGTTACTTGAATATGCTCAGTTTTTTCATCCACGTTAGTATTACTTAGTACCTATTATGACAGTAATATATATAATACTTTATGAACTATATTTTGAAGAAGCTGAGGGAAATAAAGTATATTTTTACCATTATGCTATGAATATTGGAATTAATTTAATAAAACAATTCTTTCTAATACTAATCTGTGCTGATATATTCAATCTTTGTCAATAAATCAGAAGTTATTTCATGGACCAAAAATTCCTCTTCTGGCCAAGCTCGCCTGAATTCAAACACAGAAAATACGGTCGAATTCTAACAATTTCTAACACAGATTTAGAAAATTGTGATAACACGTGTTAGGGCGACCAGCTTCGCTCGTCCACCTGAACCACCCTACTGCGTCAATGCAGTATAATAAAAGCTATTCTCTACTTTAACTGGCGTTCGCAGTTTTACATAGGCAACTTTAACTGAAAGTTCTCTGCCCAAACTTTTTTGGGATTTATTGTATGAATATCATAAACGCACTCATAACCATATAATCTGCTATTTCATCAACTTCTGCAAACTGCCTCTGTGTCATAAGATGTAAGCTTCTAGGGAAATGGAGCCCCATAGTTTGAATCTGTAGGGTAGTTGTTGCCATTGCAACATCATTTTCATCACTTTGAGCTTGGGAGTTTAAGTTAGATCATATTATATTCACTGGAAACCAATAGTTGCCACTTCCATTAACTTGAGGTATAACTTGACTGTTCTCATAACCACCATCAGCAAACGCTGGATTTATGGATGTAAGCAATATAGTGACCACTGAGAGGGAAGTTATTCCCAATACAGCTATCGCTCCATATTTCATACTCTAACAATAACAACTTGCGACTTGGGAGTTATCTCAGTTAAGAAAAAACAATAGAATACAGAAGTCGCATATTTGTTATGGCACGTAATTTCGAATTGATTTACGAGAGTTGTTATATGTGACTTGCTTATGGATTAATAATCAACATATTGTTATTATTTTGAAATAAAAAAAAGTACTTTAGATCCGGACGATTGTCATTGTTAGTGTTGTTGTTATTACTGTGATTGTACTCCGATTACGTTTGCAGCATTTCCGTCACCCTGTATTTGTGATAATAAATTCTGACAGAAGATATTCTCTGGTAATACACCATTACCGCATTCATTAACTTGAGATGCTGCTTGACTCTTCTCGTATTTCTTCTTTCCAGCGAATGCGTTATCCGTTGTAGAAAGTGATGTAGCGCCGACTAACATTACTGTTATCACTGCTACAATTGCTAAGTATTTAGTGTTCATACTACTACCAATTGTAGTTAACATCTTATTTTTCTATTTTTAGAAAATTTAAGCACTAAACTAAATCAGATTTATATTCCATTTGATAAACTTAACATATTATTATATTCAATTTTTCCATGAACTATGAAATATCTGAGCGTCTCGACAATAAGAAATGCGTTCTACGCATAGACAACGGTAGTTATGTTATATACCGTGAATGGGTATGACTGCCGGATATTTTTTCGGAAAATATATATCAAAATAATATTACAAATATGTTAGCAATTTGAAATTTAAAAAAAAGAAAGAGATGTTGATTTGTTCTTAATCTGCGCTTTGGAAGCCGTCTAATGCTACTGCGTTTTCATCGCCCTGAACTTGTGAGCCGATGTTCTGGCAGAAGACATTTTCTGGCAAGAAACCATTTCCACAAGCGTTTGCTTGTGATGTTGCCTGATTATATTTCTTCTTTGTGGCAAATGCATCGTCTGTTGCAAGTGCTGTTGCACCAACGAGCATTACTGCCATCGCTGCTACAATTACCATGTATTTAGTATTCATTTGATAACAAGAGCGAATGTTATGCTTATCTGCATTAAGCAAGAACGGGCTCTGACTTATATCTGATATTTTTTCTATTAGAACGAGTTAGAAATTAGCGCCATTTCCAACGATTATCTTTCCTTATCTGATGACCTATAAATTATTGGAACATTTACAAAAAAAATAGTTAGTCACATTTACTATTTTGTGAATATGCATACTACTTATGGTGTCGTTATTGGAGGTGTTGCCATTCCGCTTCCTGCCATATCCGAACCGGTCATATTTCCTTCTGTATAATTTCCTCCATCTGTCATATTTTCTCCTTGTGCAAATGCTGGTGTTAACATGGATGTTCCAGTT
>JAATVS010000053.1 GCA_014523695.1 Nitrososphaerales archaeon TH5895 | reverse complement strand
CCATTTCCACTTCATGTGGACCATTTTTGACATAAATTTTGGGCTCATTCGCAATACCACGCTCAGCACATTGTTTCTATTGAACTAGTGGAATTGGAATCTCTGTTAGATCATATTTATCTTCTCTAAAAGATATCTATTGCCAGAACATTATCGACATTCCTCCTCCTCATCGTCTGCTTAGTTTGAGTAGTGACAGTTACATTGACAACCAGTAGCACCAGCAAAACTAAGAGAACAATACTCATGTCTATCTGATAGACAAGCAAGCGACGATAACTTCTTCATCATATCATCATTACCTCATAAGTCCCACGGGCTCACAACCCCAATAAGTCCCAGGTCCTGGGTGTTGCGTTTCCCAAACCTGTCCCTCGGGACAGCATTCAGGCTCGCCCGAAGAGCCCGGAAAGAGATCAGGAGGAAATTCCGTACACTGCTCGCCTTCGGTTAGGCCTCTCACTGGAATTGTCGTAGTCGGTATTACTAACATCATTGACATTCCTATTACTGAGATCAACGCGATCACAATAGGAATTAAATTACTCACATTAATTGCATATGGCAGTGATCTATTAAAAGGCTATGATGAGTTGGCAGCGCCGACCCTGTATTATGTAGTCCGCTAACTACTGTACTATTGGTGCTATAATCCACTCCTGTATAGCAGGTAACAACGTCAATAACATGGTCACAAGAAGAAATGTGGATATGAAAAAAACCAGGCAGTCTCACAAGCAAACTCCTGTGGCAACGGGTTCTACCCTGAAAATGTGTGGTGCCAGAACACTACTTCTCAGATCCAAGGCGAAGACAATAGCGCAGCGCTCTCTGGTGCACAAGGTGACCATAGAAGCGGCGACGGTAGCAGCGGCGACAGTCCTCCAGATAGTGGCGGCGGTTAAGGCTACTAGAAGCAGTCTAAGACCAGAACATCAAAGACAGTCTAAAACTATCAAGAGGTCATCATGCGAAGTTGCTTCCTTATCCATATATCCTTCACCATTTTCTACCGCAGTACGCAGGGCACTGTTTAATTTGTTGACCCGTGGATGAATTGCTACTGTGCCCCCGTTGTATTCTAGCATCTGCTTACAATTGGCTACTATGTTCTTGTGTTCCATGTTGAAATGTACGGGGATTACAAACATGTTATGCATCAACGACTCCAAGGTAAAATTAGCAATGCCATAAGATGTTTTGAGGCGTGCCGTTAGCCGTTCATAATCAGCGTCTTCGCCATTTCGTCCAGTAAAACGTAAACTCGAATGGTTTGGATCCAATAAACGTATTCCAGTATCGAAGCGTACCGCTGTGCGATTAACGCCTCCTGTCGTGAATTGTATGAATGTTGGATTAGTGGTTGGTTTTGCTACATTGTAAATTATGGGTTCCCTTTAGTGCATCTTTAATACTTTGACATTCCTTATCATGCGATCCAAAATGCATATGAAATTTGATAAAATCATGGTTGCAATCGATGGTTCAGAGGAATCAATGCATGCTGCGAATCGCGCTATAGGAGTTGCAAAGAGGTATGATGCAAAATTGACAGTGCTCGCTGTATTACCACAAGAACTAAGATATGATTATGAAATTGATCAGGTAGATCCAGAAATCCCTATGACCCCGGTGAAGGGCGTGGTAGAATTATCTCGGATGGAGATTGAAGCTAAGTGGTTTAGAGCCATCAAAAAGAATGCTTCGGCTAGTAATGTCAGGATCGAGACTGAAATCATAATGGAAAAGAAATCTGTAGTATCAGATATTATAGAGTATTCAAAAAAACGGAGTATTAATTTGATCGTGATCGGTACAAAGGGAAAAACAGGGTTGAGAAGGTTATTACTCGGTAGTGTTAGTCAAGGAGTCTTGGCTTATGCGGACTGCCCTGTACTACTTGTAAGATAGAAAAGACCTAATACTTAGGAATTTAGCATCCGCTTGAAAAATAGGAAGAGATTGGTCAAGGGTAACGTGCATGCTTTTTCGTTACAATACAGCAACTTGTCAGTGGATATACTATGGCTCAAAATCATTCTAGATCCAGTTAATTGGAATCCTCATAACAGGTATCTGTCTGTTCAAGTTCGATCATATTTAGATAAATTACTGAAATCCTGGCTGACTGAGTGCCTATGGTAGTTCAAGTGTCGTGATCATTTCCATGAATTGTGGAAGATAAGCTGAAAATTTATCGGGCAAATTGGTATATGTTATTACGTAAGTTCTTTCAGGCCTTTCTATCCACAGTTGTAATTTGTGAAATTCTTGATGTGCAGTGCTGACCATATACTCCAACACACGTGCAGTTACATTTAACTGGCTGAGTTCCATTGTTGTAGAGTTTACCTGGATATCTTCTAATTCATCTACAACCTCGCTTACTGCTTGTTCTACTGATTGATTTCCTGATGGAAATATGAATATATTTACTGACGGGGTACGAGGTTCAACCCCTGTAGAAGGACCCAGAAATTCAATAATGGAACTGTTCTCAGCAGCTGGATACTCCCGTTTCTCCCACGAAGATGGATATTTGATTTCGAAATTGTCTCCGGGACTTCTATATAAAGACATTGTCTCAT
>JAATVS010000052.1 GCA_014523695.1 Nitrososphaerales archaeon TH5895 | reverse complement strand
AGCATACCTCTACAGAAAGGCGCAGGCAAAAGGAGTAGTAACTGGTAGAACCACTCCCACAATGGTAGCTGCCTCATTATATATAGCCTGTAGAGAAATGACAGTCCCAAAGACATTAAAGGAAATAGCCAAAGCAAATGACCTTAGGCTAAAAACTTTATCCAAGGATTATCGAATATTGATAACTGAACTCGATCTTAAGATTCCAAACAATGATCCGAGGCATTGCATTTTCAAAGTTGGAAACACTATTCCTATGAGTGAAAAAACTAAGAGGAGAGCAGTAGAGCTAATAGATATTATCAGCAAGAAAGATAAAAACACATATACTTCTGGAAAAGATCCGATGGGTCTTGCAGCATTCGCTCTATATATAGCATGTGCTAATAACGATGAAAAGATGAGTCAGAGAGAAATTGCAAATGCAGCTGGGATGACGGCCGTCACAATAAGAAGCAGACTAAAGGAGCTTGGAAAATATCTTGATTCCTTTGATTTTGAAAAAAGGAAATATGCAAGAAACTAATAAGCGATCTAATACAATATGAGCAATTGAAGGATGAGATGAGTGGCCTATTTCTTTCCTCGCCTATAGTGGATCAAGACGTTATGCCACAATCAGAAGTAGACGAAATATTTGAGTGGTTAAAAAAGACAGAAACTAACCATGAGAAGACACGGCGATTTAAACTCTTGGAACATTACATTATAACTTTTGAACAAAAACCTGGTTGGAAAATGGACGCGTATCAGTTTGATACCGCTGCTGGACAAACCCGTTTTATCTGCAGAGTATTTAGGCCTGATGGAAAGCATTATAGTAGCTTCTCAGTTATGGGAATAATATGGAATAGATTGTTATGACTTGTAGATCATGAGCAGCGCAGAGGTAAATATTGTCATTGTATTGATTGTAATAGGTTACTTTATGATGGTATACTATTACAAAGAACAATGAACTAAAAGAGTATCATATTTTATATGTTCGTTGATATATGATTTCGTCTAACAAAATATACTGCAAAGAATAAAGCTCTGGCCTAGAACTGGTATATATAGCCAAGGGAAGACTTATCGTAAAATAGGTTACATCACAAGCTTAACGCTTTTGATTTCCACACCTTAAGTGATCTTACCTCTACTAATATACGGATATTCATAGTATCTATTAATTTCACCTTGAGTTTGACTTTTTTGTCTTTACCAAATACATAGATTGCTGTCATGGGATTGACATACATGTAGAGTTGTCTACAAGCGCCGCACAAAGGTTTTATCTGATCGTCATCGCTTGTTACTCCCACTGCCTGAATTTTTGTATATCCTTCCGACAATGCTTTATACAAAGCAATTGCCTCTGCGTGCAAAACCGTGGTTATAGATATTTCCTAGTTACAACCTCCAAAGACTTTGAACAAATCACTACTCTCGGTTTCCAATTTCTTTTTGCTCTTCGATCTAGCTTTCCTCATAGCAAATACAGCGGCGGCCATCCTATGACCGCTAATATTAGCCTGAGCATAATTAAGATAAGAAAAAACTATTTTCCGCAGAGCTTCTACTCGATTGAAATTATCTAACTGCATTCTCATTAATTCTAGTCTTCAGTTATCTTATATCTTACTCCTATCCAGAAATAAGCCCCTTTCTCCTACTCCGATTCTAATGCGTTTGAGACATAGGATCCGAGCCAATGGATACCCTTGTAATATTATATGGTAAACTTTGCTAATAACCATTATAAATGGAATTCTGGAAATTTAAAGCGCTTACTTAATGTATGAACAAAAATTGAAAAGCTATGGCATGGTTCCATATCTTGGTAATGCAGTCTTACAATTCTTGCATCTATATAATGGTATTTTAACTCCCTCCCTTATTGCCTGATAGTCCAAATTTGCTATAATTAATCTCCCTTCATTATGCGCCATTTCCAACGATTATCTTTCCTTATCTGATGACCTATAAATTATTGGAACATTTACAAAAAAAATAGTTAGTCACATTTACTATTTTGTGAATATGCATACGACTTATGGTGTCGTTATTGGAGGTGTTGCCATTCCGCTTCCTGCCATATCCGAACCGGTCATATTTCCTTCTGTATAATTTCCTCCATCTGTCATATTTTCTCCTTGTGCAAATGCTGGTGTTAACATGGATGTTCCAGTT
>JAATVS010000355.1 GCA_014523695.1 Nitrososphaerales archaeon TH5895 | reverse complement strand
ATTAGCATCATTACACAAAGCCGCCGTCTTAGCAAGCAGCATTAGATCATTTTTATCAATATGTGAATCAACAATTTCACCTTCTAAACCGTACCCTTCACCAGTTACCTGAGAAAATTTGTCATAGACATAAAGATTCCTTACTGTCATCTCCCCCTTCGTTAATGTTCCTGTTTTGTCGCTACATATTATGGTTGTAGACCCAAGAACTTCCACAGCTGGAAGCCGCCTGACTACTGCGTTTCTTTTGGCCATTCTATAGGTTCCGACTGTCAGAGATGCTGTTATAACAGCAGGTAACGCTTCCGGAACAGCTGCTACTGCCAAACTTATTCCCCAAACAAGCATTTCCAATAACTGAAGACCTCGACTAAAAGCAAAGACGCTAACAATTCCAACTACGATTAACATTATTGCACTCAGCACTTTCGCAGTATGTTTGATCTTTAATTCAAAGGGAGTCTTTTGCACATCTATTGTCTGTACTTCAGTAGCAACCTTTCCAAGTTCTGTATCCATGGCAGTTGCAAAGACTACTGCCTTTCCTCGACCATACGTTATAATGGTTGTAGTGTAAATGATGTTTTTTCTGTCAACGAGCGGTGTATCCGTAGATAACACTGCTGCGCTTTTCCCTACTGGGAGTGATTCTCCAGTTAGAGGTGCCTCATTTACTTCTAAGTTGTGACTCTCAATTAAGTATGCATCCCCAGGAACTTTGTCTCCTGCAGAAATTAAAATTATGTCACCAGGGACAAGTCTTGTCGCATCAATTATAATTTCCTCATTATTCCGAATAACCCGACATGTTGCGGCTGTCATTTTCTTTAATGCTTCAATGGCCCTTTCTGACTTGTACTCTTGGATAAAGGCTACAGTGACCGCAAGTATCACTATTGCAATGATAATAGCTGAATCGATCAGCTCACCCACAAAAGCAGAGATTGCAGTTGCAACTAGAAGTATTATTATAAGAGGATCCTTGAACTGTTTGGTGAATATGGCTGCTCTGGAGATCCCTTTTTCTGCCATGATTTCGTTAAATCCGTAAACTGTAAGTCTCTTGCTAGCTTCTCTGTGGGTCAGTCCTTCGATACTAGTCTGCAAATATCGCATAACATGGTCACAACTCATAGAGTGCCAGTTGGGTTTGATTATTTCTGTTGAATCCTTTACCATCTATTGAGAAACTTCCAAACTAATCTGCTCCTACCTGAGTAATACATTTGCGCTTTCAATTATCATAACTTAACAATTAATTCTTTCTCTTAGGCCAGTTCCCACGAAAGTTCTCCTGTAAGAAGAACTGCAAGAATGTTAGATGATGGTGCCAATAGGAGGAAGGATATAGCAGGTCCTATTCCAGCACCACTATAGAGTACACTGGTAAATAACGGAATCATCGTACATGAACATACAGTAAAAAACGGCGCCATTCCTAAAGCCAACCCATAAGCTGTTAATTTGTTGCCTCCCATATACTTCGTAATTACTGTCTTTGGTATCAGGCTCATATACTAGACCTGCTGCAATAACAGCATGCATGCATTGCATTGCATTGTATCACTCAATAGTTATGGGATCGGAGGTCAGCTGCTTTGGTAATTACTAGAGTGGCATTCAAGGTGAAAGGTCTTTCACTTTATGACTAATACAGGACAATGTGAATAAGTCAGTACCGCCAACGCTACACTCCCGAGTAACGTGTTTTTTATTCCAGAATAACCCCTCGTACCTATCACAATCAATTCGATGTGATTCTCTTCTGCATAGTTTATTATTGTACCAGCTGTTGATGATTGCGTATATGGAACCAGAGATATTTTTGTTTGTAATATTACACCAAAGTCTTCAGCACTTTTCTTGATTCGATCTAACCATATCTGCGCCGCATTTATATCGCTCTCATGTACCCTTTCCATAGTCTCTGAAGATGCCCAACCATAGAGAGTAGAAGAATAGAACCATGGTTGTGTATTAATTATGGTTAAAGCAAAGAGCTCAGCATTGTATTTCTTTGCTAGTTCCACTGCATGCTTTGCCGCTTCTATTGATGAATGAGAACCATCAATTGCAACTAATATTTTTGATATCTTTCGGGTCTTCATTTCATTTCTTTGTTGTCTTCAGCCATCTTTATCAATAGCTCGTGATCTGGCGACTTGGAGGTACTGTTCTCAGCAGTATACTCATTAACTAAGCAGTTCGGAGGTGGGGAATCGTCTGGCCGACACAATCTAGCGAATCTCCACTCTGTCCGCCAACTCCACTTATTCATAGTTTGTGTTTAAAAATTCTGTTATAAACAGTGGAGGTATTCACGATAGTGGAGATACGGTCTCCATGGGCATAAGAATAACTCCGCTGGAATAAGTAATTTTAAAGCCTTGTAGTGATCCTATTCTTTTTTAGCATTTCTATCTCTCTCATGAGTTGCACTTGATCCGACAAAGCGGCTATCGCGTCCATATTCATTTGATCATGTTCTTTAATCTGTTGTAGTTCCATATTTTTCTCCTCCAACTCTTTATGTACCATTTCTTTTGGACGCAAGGAAAGTTGAGTTCTTAGAAGAGTACTCTCATTTATGGTCAGAAAGTTTACTGCCTTTAAGTAATCATTTAGGAGCTCACTTTCAGTGATTCTGTAATAGCTGTCTGATATGCCAATTGAATGCCCCATCAATATTTCAATATTAATCGATCTCATCCCAGATAATTCACATTGGGTTTTAAACCATTTCCTGTATCCATGGTCGACTTGAAATTCGTGCCTTCTTTTTCCTGGCGACAGTCGCTTTCTTATTCCTTGCGACCAGAGAGCATCTTCCATTAGCCTCTTTATGCCGGAAGATTTCAAACGTACCGGGTTATTCACCAGACCGGCAGTCCCACGTCTTCTTGAGCATAATCTGGTATTCCAAAGATCCCTCATAACCCAGCTTTTCCCCGTAATCCTCTCTCCCGAGTTCTTTCTGAAATCCATCCATCTCTGCAGCTCCAAAAACGCTTCGGGAGTTAGGAAAGAAACATACTGCTCCTCATCCCCTGCGTACACAACAATTTTCGCTGCTATTACTTTATTCCCCCTAATTACCCGAGTAATATGTTCCCATAGTAAAAAGTCCCATGCGCCGAGACGAATGTCAGATGAAGCCATAGTGCAGACGATGGCTTTCATTCTCCAGTCTGGATATTCGAGTATCTTTTGGATTTCGTCAATTCTAGGAACCCTATCGTCGGCATAATTCTTCGCCTTCGGAAGTCCCCTGGTGAGCTTTTTCCAGGGAACTAAAAGATCATTCATCTCGCAGAATAATTTCAAGACCTTCACGTAGTTACGAAGCGTCGAGCCGGTAATTTCATCTCGGCTGATCCTATTTTTTTGATATTGTAGGAACCAGATAATTACATTCGTTAGCCATCCACTTTCAGTCCTCGCCTTATGTGTAAATACTTTACAGGTTTCTTGTATCGTTAATTTCTTCTCTTGATCAATTTCAATAATTTCGAAGAATTTTTTAAGTCTACCAATATACTTCTCTTTGGTTTGATCGGCATTAATAGCAAATATGAATAAGTCGTAGGGTTCTGATTCCCTTCCTACGTCCAAATATGACACACTCAATTTGTTCTCTCTCTTTTCTTGGTCAGAGAATCCTATTTGAGAACTAATATTACAATGGGCCCAAGGGGGTTTGGCAAGACTTTAAAGTGATTTCAAAAATCCATGAGAAGATCTGTTCAACAGGACTTGAGCCCACGCGTTCTATACAGGTCTCCAATTTTAGAAATCTCTAACATCTCTGGCGAGCTATAAAAGACTCCCACTACCAAAATCCTCATTAACTTACATTATGGAGTATATGTTCTTATATGCACAACAACTACCTATAATAATGAGTAATAATCCAAAATTCATATTTGATGCAAGTACCATGGTTGTAGTATTGCCAAGAAATATAACCAATGAAATGCGAGTAAGAGTGAAGAAATAGAATGAAAAAAATATTTTCAATGTTAAGGTCATTTAGCGATAGTAGTGGAAAGGCAAAATTCTGTATAACATGTGGTAACAAGGCTACACAGGAGGCATTATTCAATGTAGGCGATGGAGTTATGGTTATAGAAAAATACTGTGACACATGTGCAGAAAAGGAAGTAAAGTAACTGCTTCTATAAGACCATTTATGAAAAATTGTGGTTATAAAAATCACAGGTCTTTACCTAAACAGATAAGACTCAGGGAGTCTGATTATGCTCAGTGTAGATAAACACAATATTCAGGAGTCTAATAGAATTTATTCTAAATATATGTTCGTAGCAGCAGCAATGGTAGTAATGCTTATCGGCGCAATAGCGTTCGCAACAGACAGCACATTCTCAGGTGGCGGACTTTAAATATTTCAATGGGAAACCTGTTCAATATCAGTTAAACCCCATGAATTAATACCGGTTATGTTTCAGATGTTATCGTTATTTCTTCGTCATTATTGTTAATTGCTATACATATTGCATGTTAACGCCACATCTAGATAGTATATAATGGAAGTAGCATTTATATGGCCACTACGTTACATCGCTATTGGTAACGAATTAATGAAAACAATAGATTCTTCCGTTGATAAGGATACAGTGAAATCGCCAAGCTGGTTGCGGATGGCACAAATTGGTCTGGGGGCTATCGCAGTTATACTATCGATAACCATTATGGCAAATCCAGGTCAAGCAGTAGTCCTGATGGTGTTCACAGCTTCAATTCTTCTATTAATAGTAGGTATTGAAAGAGTTATTACGGGCTTATTTGTCCCAAGAAAAGACAGGTCTCGACTGGTTACTGTTGGATTGGGGATATTAGTTATACTAATAGCAGCAACAGCTATGGCGTTCCCTGTAGGAACCACAGTATTGTTAACGTTTGTATTGGCAGTCGCATTGCTGTTTGATGGGATCTCACGGATTGTACATGGTATTGGAGACAAACAAAGTAAAGGATGGACTAAAGGACTAAGTATTGGTGTAGGCGGAGTAGAAGTTGCATTGTCTGGGCTAATAATGGTATCTCCTGCGTTCGGTGCAGCCACTGTAGGTTTTCTCATAGGAATAGCACTTCTCTTGGTTGGAATACAAATTGTTGTGGCAGGGATATCAGGAAGAAGAAAATCAACGGAAATATCATATACGAGAAATGATTGAAAGCAGTGATAAGAGACCTATATGGATTAGCTACTTCATATCTTTTTGTTGAAGTTTATCAATAATTGAAAACTTAATCTATTTTTTAAGGATACTGTATTCGACCTGGATATTTCGTCATCGCGCTTTTAGATCGACAATCTGTATCTCTAAGGTCATACTCAACTAATAGCATTCGAAAGCCTTTGCGAAAGATTCCGATCCTTTAGTACATCTTATTTTTACAACTAATCGCGAAGTATATTGTAGACAGATAGTACAAAGCAAAAAGTATACCAAAGCTGAGAGACATAAAACCGGTAAGTAAACAAGAGAAGTAGATTTGTAGAAAGATGAAATAGTATTATTCAGGAATTCTAATGTGTTCACTAATCTAGATAGTATTAACCTGGCTAAATAAAGTACTAACTGGTATTTTACTAACAATTAGGAACATGCAGTTCTAGCAGTTCTAAGAAAGAATGACGATGCAAGAAAGATAGCAGTTGACAAAGTAGTCATACTGATACCTATAAAAAGAAACATGAGCTGATGTCCAAACAAGCTCAGAAATTCAATCTATTGCCATGCAAATTCCAAGCAGAACAGAAATTATTTGTAAACTCCTGCTCAACTTGAAAGGGCTTAGATTTTTGCATAACAATAAATAAAATCTTATCGATTTTTTAAAGGGTGGAAAGTTGGGATTATGTGAACAGTTATAATCGAAGCTTTTGAATTTCGGCAATTAAAGCTGCATGATCACATTCTAGTTCTGTCGTTATGTATAAAATATGGTCGTTACCAAGTGGAAGCGTAAGGCGTTTAACCTTTTCATATTCTGCTAATACGTACTTACCCTTCCCGATCTTTGGTGCTAGTTCGCCTCGGACCTTCCATGCTTTGACCGCTAATTCTAATGATTCTTTACTTTCTTTGGCTGTGAGCAGATTTTTCACTCCTTCACGATGTCCTGAGTACATCATTTCGCCGTTTAGATCACATATGGTGACTACTCTTACTGTTGGATGGAAGCTCATAATTGCTCCGTGAATATGCTTATAATCTGTCCATTGATGATGAACAAACTGTCTGCTATGTCCCAGACGGCTGCACTGATCAGAACAATAATAATTTCCACAGCATGGACATTCTATGTCATAGTCCTGTGATTTTTTACCGCATGTGACGCAGCTTTCACTCATATCCATGACATAATTATTGAGGAAGTACGATAAAAGATTAGTTACTCGAGGATCAGAATTACATTTTGTCAATTGTCCTCCAAGTCAAGAGTGCAAATACCCAAAAAACTCAATATTGCAACGTGGAGGAAGATCCCAATTTCTATTACAATGGCGGTCTTATCCAGGTGGATAGCTCAACTCTAGTCTTTACTTAGGTTCCAGTGACCCCTCTAACTAATCTTTGCCTGTGGCAAGCAGTAATACTGGTTCATCCATTTTCCCCATTGCCTGAGTAATCAATATCTGTCATATTCATCGGTATAAACGGCAGAGTTAGCCATTTCTTCTTTCTCTCCGCTTTGCCTAGTATAATAGAATTCAGATCTAGGGAGCTAGTAATCTTTCCTGGCAGTGATAGCAATGAACTGGAAAATAGGTTTGTAAATCACACCCAATCATTTTTGGATTGTTGTTCATCGTCAGTACATTGTAGCCTATCATCTACGTATTCCGAAAATTAAGAAATTTGTGTTTCCTTCAAAGGCATGGGAATACAATTGTTCTTTGAGTTCACAACTGAATGGATTTGGGCTCGTTCATACTCTTAGCCCGTTGCCCATTAACTTAAGAAAGCCAGCCACTGTCGGAAAAATGCGTGTGGGTGTGCGTATTCTTGTTTACTCTCCTCTGGTAGCAAACTGTTGCTGAACCGCTGAGTAGGATGTTGCCCAAGCTCGTGCTATATTGGAGTTAAATTCAGCAGTGGCTTCGACTGTCCTACTTGCGTTTTTCACATTTTCTCTTATTGCATTTAATGCATTAATTGTTAGCTGATTGTTGATGTCTGCAATTCTAATGATGTTGTTTGTAAAATCATTTGATTGTTTCACAAAGCCTTGAACATATGGTGCTGCTGCGTCTGAGATGACAACGTTGTTGAAATTGCCCCTGTTGCTGTTTGCAAATTGCTTCTCAACTGAAGTTATTGTTTGAATGGCGTTCCTAACCGCTTCTATGTATTCTTGTTGCAGATTGGAGATTGCTTGTGCATACTGTGGTTGAACCTTTCCAGCTTCATTTACCAATTTTGCGAAGTTCTCGGTTGCTGCCTCGACCATGTGAGTTACATTGACTGCTGCTGTTGCTGCTGTTGCTGCTGTTGCTGCTGCTGCCTTTGATGTTTTATTTTCTGCTGTTGACATACCTGTATGTAGCACTCATCTACATATAAACATTGGTATAAAGTGGCAATAAATGCCATCAATCACCCATCAATGGTTGGTACGTAACTAACCCGACTGACAAGATACAAATCGAGTCTTTCCTTCAAAGCGTTAGAATAAGACAACAGATGTACTCATGTATTGCTCAGGGTCCGAAATTACCAAGCTGACGTCACAACCGACGACGCTCGATCAATCATTAAATTTTCAAACTTCTATATTCGGAGGTGTTGAAAGAGTCATTCACTCCCGGTACCTTTTACAATAATGGCTGTGATTGATCAGATATCGCATGAACTTCATAATGTTAGGCAATTCTTCTTGATAGTATATAATAATCGCATAGTAGAATATATTGGAAGAATGAAACAGACCTAAATACTATAACATTCAACTATGAGTAAGGTTAATGCCTATTCCTGCTGAAACAACAAACGATAATGATTCAGTCAAGTCCATTGTTTTAGAACTTAATCGAGTGCTGGACGCAAATTCGATGAGCGTAAGATTTGTCAAGGACCTCATTCTAAATCTCGCAATAAAATTAGAGCATCTGGGTACTCCTAGCGGATTAATTAGCGCAAGGATTAAACAGATTCTCCGAGAAAAAATCACACAAGGAAAGATAACCGCAAGGTGGATCCACAATTCCCTACCCTCCAAGTATAAGAGGGCATACAGGACGAAAAGAGAAGTGACTTCCCTTTCAACGGCACCCCCTAGTGTTATCAATGCTGCCGGTATTACTGAAAAAAGTGTAAAGGGAAACCAACACGGGACAACCGAATATCGAATATACTTGCGTCTAATCCCCTTGACCAGCGCCTTCAATTTATTGACTATGATGGGAGAACAGCACGTCTGGTTTAAAATTCAATTAGACAACGCTACATGTGACTTACTCTGTTTCGAGCCCGTCGAAGGGGAAGGCACATACGTTACGCAAGATTCCAAGGCGCAGTAGCCAGTATGAACAGTAAATGAGTGCTGCATAGTGTGGGGCCGTTGAACACTTAATCTATTGCTTTCAATATATAGACAATTCGAGAGACTCTGCAAGAATGCAAATCTAATGACTTCTTTTCAATGACTCAGTAGTGCTCTGGCTAGATAATTTCCTATCAACTTAAGAACACATGATACATTTTATTGAGAATCTTATAGTGAACCACGAACGAACTGAATCTGATATTAAACATAACTATTGGGAAAGAATTTGGAGCTAAATACCACTAATAGATTTGTAAATGGGTTGGAGAGAGGTTCACAATTCAGAAGATCATTAAAAAAATGGCTGACAGTATCTTAATGAATAGAATAGGAGAAACCGTGAGGCACTATTCCATAATTATTCAGGCTACAATTACCTAGAGTTCTAGTACTCGGCTATTCTTGTATGGAACAGAGATAAAGGTTGGTCGACCTTTCCCATAATTCAGCAAAAATCTCTGAGCCTTCCTTTCACATGTTGGATAATGGACTGGGCGGGAGTTGAACCCGCGACCTTTCGATTGCGAATCGAACATTACTACCACTGAACTACCAGCCCCCTAAACTGCCCTTTGTGGTAATCATTAGGAAAGATATAATTATTTATAATAATTTTAGCCTAAGATT
>JAATVS010000354.1 GCA_014523695.1 Nitrososphaerales archaeon TH5895 | reverse complement strand
TAAAAGAACAAATGATCGGGAGCGCTAATAATTAAGAAACGGCTATTACTGGTGAGAATAAAGTCCCGGGATTTGTGCTGAGATTGCTTAAGATATCATTATCAATTACCTTATCAGCATCATTTTTGGACAATAAGTTGGCTTTGGCTTCAAGATATCGATTTCAAATATTCAACATTAGTATCAATAGTGTGTACCTGAAATATCATCGACTGTAGTCTCCTACTAAAATTTATCACTCAGTTAATATAGGCAAATTTGCTATATATTTCTGATGTCCCAATTATTCGAAGACTGTATAAGATCATTCTGCATTCGCTGCGAGGATGTAGGACTGGACTGTAATTGCATTATTATGGAAACACTGCAGAGAAAGTCGCTGATGAGACATTCCTTCACATGTATGAATATCATGCAATTAATCCAGAGGAAATGACTACGTCTATGAGATTGAAGATTAAAGAGAATATGCAGATTCATTCTCATAGCGATTGTCTTTCAATATTGAATTGTACTATCTTCTAGGTGACATTAGTATCACTAGATATCATCGCTTGGTTGATCGGATTTCGCTACAGAATTCAGATAGCAAATTCATAAATATGATTTTTTGACGGCATTAGCACAGATCGATGGAGATATTATACAACAATTCAGCTATTACCAGTTTAGAATTACACTCCTCTTTGAGAGTCTGTTTGTTATAGTAATTGATTGGCTTCATCTGCCTTTGGAGTATTAGGAGATACATCAGATTTGTTTGCAACTCCCATATGTTCATGATGCACGCTATTGCTGTCATCTTGGTTTAATGAGGCGGTAGAAAGTTTCTCTTCTGTCATACAATCATTGCATGTCCATGAACCATCGATATTTACCCAATTTTACTCTTCCATGATTTTCTATATCTATTTCTATAGAATCGGTAACAGGCGAACTACATTGGTTACATTGAGGTAGGGAATTTTCCATAGTAATAACTTTACAAAATGTCATAAAATATTAATTAGATCATTCAATATGTTCAGGATATTTAGCCTAGATAGCATTCAACCACCATTCAGTCTACTAACATTAATTGTTAGATAGCATTATCTAGTGGAGCAGATTTCACCATTCATATTGAGTTCAAGATAACAATCGACTATCGACTGGATGCCTGACTGGGATGTTGGACAGGTTGTGGAAATCGGATATTATCTAATATATCAACAAAAACTGAAATACCAACTCAGCACGAACTAGACTATGGTAAAAATTGTAGAAATGGACGAAACAATAACTCTTGATAAACAATTGGAGGAAAATATTGACTCCATTATTCTGATAAATAAAATCAACCTAGATCCGGAGGACGTTAATCAATTTCTAAAGGCTTGGGCTTCAGACGCTGAAATCATGAAACAGCAACCTGGATTCATCTCAACCCAACTTCATCGCGGTGTTGCTGAAAGCTCTACATTCATTAATTATGCCGTCTGGGAGTCCACGTCCCAGTTTAAGCGGGCTCTAAATAATTCTCAATTCCAGGCCAAGCTATCAGATTACCCTGCGAGTACAGTAGTATCTCCTCATCTATTCAAAAAGGTCGCAGTTCCAGGGATCTGTGTAGACTGAATCTCTAGCAATCATTCAGATTGTCGAATAATATAGATACAACTTGATTAGCATGATCATGATATCTTTTCTTATCTAGAATCAGGGAGACAGGCTTACCGACTGATACTAGTTGTTATTTTATAGTGAAATTCGGCCTAAATGGTAGACTACATTATATGATGTTTTTTAGCGCAATCTTTGTGATAATAACTTCTTGGTCACCCTCTGCTTACCATGATATGTTCATTCGTTATACGTTGCCTACATGAAATGCAGCATCCATTCTATTTCGCTTCAATCATTCTTAGTATCCGATTCATTCTTTCGTTTGGGCAGGCCATGTGCTATCTTCCGTGGATGGCCCATTACTTAGTTCTTATTGGTCGAAGCAAGCATATGTTTGATTATGAATATGATCATTTAGATCTTAAGAAGAAAATAGAGCGGTTTGAGTATCAGTGTTCCGAACCCAATATTCCAGAAGCAGATAGTGTTTCGACAACTTTCTTCACTATGACTTCTACTATTGCCTCGTCATCTTCTTCACCAATTGTGCTCTTCCCGTCGTTACCATCATTCGAATCCGATGTGTCGGGTGACTCTTGTCCGCCTTCTTCTTCATTATCATCATTTGAACTTGAAGTCTCAAGCGTATCTCCAGTGGTTGTTAATGACTCATCATCTTGCTCGTTACTCGAACTCTGTACTTCACCTTTATCACTGGATTCTGACGTTCCCACTAGGTCTTCACTGGTATCAACATTCTGCCCCTCATTTTCTTCATGTCCATCAGTTGAATCTGCGTCCTGTACATTGCTGGATGGTGTGTCTTGTCCGTCTTCATCACCATTTGATGTTTCAGCTTGGTTTTCGTCTATGGTATTATCATCTTGCTCTCCGGTACCAGTTTCTTCGTCGGCTTGTGATTCACTGGATGACTGACCTTCTGAGTCGTCATCTTCAATTGCATCACTGTTACCATCGTCAGAATCTGAGGTGCTAGTAGAGTCGTCATCGGCTGGCTCTTGGTTTAGAGTTGACTCATTCTCTTCTTCGCTTGGGCTCTGCCCATCGTTATCATCGTTCGAGGCGGCTTCTTCGGTCGAATTTTCTTCTGTAACCCCGTCATTTGATGAGCTGCCTTGTGGATCATCGTCACCACCATTACCATCTTCATCCGAATTAGGTGGATTGGTTGCTTCATCATTATCATTATCATCATCATCATCATTGCCGGAAGTTTCGGAAGCTGGCATAATAGGCGCACTATTCATTGTAGAGGTACTATTCTGAGCAAACACAGAACCTTGGCTTTCATCAATTGTAATTAGCATAACCGTGGAAAGCACTAAAATCATTGCTAGTGCGTTGAATCTGACATGTTGCATGTTAATCAATTTCTTCTTCAAAGACGCTATTTGGCTACAAATCTTATCTTGGTTAATTCAGATTTATGTTATATTTTTTCGATAATTAACTAGAGAGAAAATGCAGCTGCAATTTGTAGCCTGTGATTGAAACAACGGCAGCATTCCAACCAACCAAATAATCGCGTTTATATGCAGTGCATTGTGCATCGTCAGTGCCTGTTCCGTTATGGGCTTGAAATCTGGTTGCATTTCTGACAGTTCTCCATTATATCTTCATGGGGCTCGGATACGAGAGTCTCTTCATCGGGGGTTTGTAACACCTTTGATTGGTATTCATATCCGCATTTCTTACATTGAAATGTGTTTAGAGCGAGGACATTAATTATTCCTATCCCATAGGGCTCATCATAAGATGTCCGTCTGACTAAGACGTCAATCTTAATTTTGTATACGAGCATTGAGAGCTAATTTCTGATTCAGTGTCCTGCATCTTAATTATCTGCTTTCTTAGCCGATTTGCATGCTGGTAGTTATTATTGGCTTCTGCTATCTCTATAGCGCGTACTCTATCGCCATATTTTAAATCAGACAGACGACCCAATGTACATTCGAGTGTATCTATTTCATTAATCAAAATGTCTGACTCTCGTAAATTATTGCACTCTTTTAACTTTAAATTTAGCTCCTGAACTCTTTCCTGGAGCGTGTTTTCGAACTCGACACAATCTGCTATCTCTAATCGCTTTTTTGTTGTTCCAGGTTGTTGTCGCTCGTCGTGATCTCGAATTAAGATAGGTTGGATAATTCTTATGACCCACTGTAAGAATTCTACCTCATCACGCCTATCAGCTATGTATAGCTGGTTTAGCTTCACGTTTGTCGCTATCTCAACTTCCTCTTTAAGCGAACCAATTTTCTCTTCGACAATCTTTTGTAGTTCAATGAGTTTGTGTTTATGCATTGTAACGCAATAGTCAATTTACGATATAATCAATGGATCACGAAGAGAACTGGGGGAGTGTAGCGGATGCTGGCCTCTAGTAACCCTATACAGCTTATAGTCTAGGACTAACGCTCTTCTTCTTGTCTTTTTTCAGAATGTACCTCTTCATAGAATAATTTACTGCAACTGAGGCAACGGCAACAGCAATTCTTCTTTTGATAGACAATATTTATTATTCTACAATAATGGATTTAATACTATCATGATTTAGAATTGGTCTAATGGTTCTTGATTCGGCGTCTACGATTATTCAAATAACAGGTTCTACGTCCTAACAGGAAGAGAGTCGAAGAAAACCCATAATCTCAGAAAGAATGGGATGGTTTATTTTTGTATCGACGATCCGAATCCGCCCTATAAAGGAGTACGCGGAAAGGGAAGTGCAAGAATATAAGAAGATGTGGATTTTAACATTGTTATCTGGGAAAAGATTATGGTCAGATATTCGAGAAATTTAGAAGACCCGAAGGCACTTGCACTTCGAGATGAACTGAAAAAGGGTGAATCAATCGTATTGGAGATTAGTCCTAAGTATTTCTCAACGTGGGATTACAGTAAACAATAGACAAACCACTGCGCACAAACTTTCTCTTTTTCTACGTAAAACACAAATCCGTTTAGGTTGGCAACTATGGAAGATTGGATTTTGCGCGTGCGAAAAGATTTCCTCGAATTACAGTGTTAGGTTTTCTCTTGCCTTGTCGTATGGGAATTCATCTCTTCTATCGGGATTTATTTTAAGTTCCTTTGATAGTTCTAATGCAAATAATTGTCCCCAGACAAGTTGGCACAACCATGTAAATTCGGTTGGAACCCGGAACAGACCATCATGTATGTCAATAACCTCTGAACCAACTGTTTTTGCATACTTTATCAAGGATTCTCTTCTAGGTTCAGAAACGGATGAAAATACCAATAGGCACGTTTGTTTATCTAATGTGACCCGAGGTCCATGTAAGAACTCTTCAAGACCAAAACTCCCTACTGGAAGATAAGTTGTCTCTCCCCATTTTGAGCACGATTTTGGCCAAAATGGCGATTTGTTACATTTTCTGTACTATACCCCCTTCGATAAAAAATCAAAAACAGGGTCAAAAAGTTATTAATCACTGGTGATAGAGATATGAAAATCTTTTCAAATTTCCCTATGATAAGGAAATTTGCTGTGACGACAAATCCACACATAGTGTGTAATTCCTCCTTAGTAGGAATTGGTAGACAAATCACACAAATCAAATTAAATTTAAATTAAATAAATAAGAATTAGAATGCTCTTTTACTCTCGTCGTTTAATCCTAGGTCGTCATCAACGTCATCAACATTGATTGCCGGTGCTCCTTGGCCTTGATTTCTAGTTAGAAAATAATGAGGCCCATAGATGAATATGCTATACTGGTCTATAGTCAGTTGCCTAAGAAACTTCATTGCTTCTATCCTATCCCCTGCCCGTTCGTACTTTGATTCTGCAATCTGTATTGCCATTGATTCCAGATGATAAAACTTCTGTTGTGTTCGCTTATAGAGGAAGGCGTGGGCCTCAGGCGTCTGTTCTGCTTTAGTTAACTCCATATCCCTCTTTCTAATGGCCGCTATCCGCTTCCAATAATTTTTCTCATTGAGGCCAATCCATTTCATAATCTGTTCATGGGATGCCCCCTTGAGAATATAGTCTAAAATCTGTTTGTTCTCACGCGTTATCATAACTGGAGTTCTC
>JAATVS010000353.1 GCA_014523695.1 Nitrososphaerales archaeon TH5895 | reverse complement strand
GAATATTCTTTACTCCTTTCTTAGAAAGTTCTTCAATTACTTTGTATGTAGGAGACAGTCTGGTATCGGAAACGCCTCCCCTAAAGGCTAATCCTAGAAGTGTGACTTTATAATCCTTGAGATTCTTTCTCTTAGTTTGGATCCTTTGACAAGCATTCAAAGCTTCGTTTACTGCATATGTAGGCATTCGGTCATTGACGAGGCGACCATGTTTGGTAATTGGCGATTCAATATTCTCTTTATTAGCAATATCAAGGACAAACTGAGGATATACCGGTATACATGCCCCTCCTACGCCTATCCCAGGTCTGTGAAGATGGCAATATGATTGGGAATTAGCTGCATTTCTGGCCTCCCAGAAATCTACGCCTATCCTCTCTGAAATCATAGCCAATTCGTTGGCAAGAGCGATGTTCACGTCTCTGTAGACACCTTCAATTAGCTTCTCGAATTCTGCTGTTCTTGGCGACGAAAGTTTGATTACGCCCTGTTTGAAGATTATTTGATATATTACTGAAGCAACTTTCAAGCTCTGGGGTCCAACTCCTGCCACAATTGCTGGGTATCCATGCTCGATATCGTGTATAGCCCTACCCTCGTATATCCTCTCGGGATTGTATACCACAAAAAAGTCTCTTTCGCACTCGAATCGAGATTTATCTTCGAGGATCGGTAAGAGAAAGTCCTCAGTTGTTCCAGGAGGAACGCTAGGTGTTAATGCAACCACATCGCCACGCTTAAGGCCAATGGCTATAGAAGACGCGACATCCTCGACAGCCTGTAGATTTGCAGTTGCATTTTCCGCCATCACAGGAACACAAATCATCTTGAAAAATGAATCCGTTGATGCAGCCACAGGGTCATCATACACCAAAAATCGATTCTCGTTGAGTCCTGTCGAAAATGCCTCATCAACGTGAGGCTCCGGAATCTGGGTTTTTCCTTCTCGGGCGTATTCTCTGACCTTCTCAGATTTATCAATCCCAATAACATAGGCACCGGCTCTTATCCAAGTAGCAGCCAGCGGCGCACCCACATGCCCAAGTCCATATACTGCGATTTTCAGTTTGCCATTTCTTATTTTTGTAACTAGATCCTCTGGATATTTGATTGCGTGAACTGACTGAGCATTTTCAAGAGTATTGACTTCTGATCTTGAACGATCCATCTTGTGACTCCCCATATGGGAAAGATGTAATTAATATCTATCATTCTCAAATTTTTGTGACTAGCCTTCCCAAGAATGTAAAAATGATTCATGGATTTAACGTAGAAATTTACATAAGACCCCCCCCCAGGGGCTGCAAATAGCAAATGAACAACAGTGGCTATGATTTAACAAGGCATAACAGCTCAGCAATCCCTCCGCGAATCATCAAGCTGAATTAATCGGAGTTTCAGGAGCGCATTGCTCTTGGAAAGATAAACTGCCTTTTGTAACAGGATACGATGAATACTCAATCTGGAACACAGCTAACCCCGACAGAATTGTTCAAAATAGCATAAGGTCGAACCGGATATCAACGATTATGCAATCATAATCACATAACCCAGATGGTGGTGAAAGAAGGATTTGCGCGGTATCAACTACTAGCACTATATTTCCTGTGCACTAAAACTCATTACTGCAAATTGTGGAGGAGCGGATCAAAGCAATTTGATGTCTTGCATTGGAATAAGATGTCGATGAAAAAAATTAGGTTTTTTTAACGTGTTTTGAGGATATGCATAATACTAGGTAGTAATCTCATGCGACCTTCACTGAAATGTAGTGGAGCCTTAGATGGATCACCATCAAAAAAGAGAACATTAAGCATAACCTATCAGAACATCTTGATAAATTTAATGGTGCATCAGACTTGCCAAAACGTTGGTCTGGGGGTGGAATATAGTGGTCATTCAGTCCGTATGAGATAATTCTACTAGTCTTCGGTCGAAGGTTTAGAATTGAATGGTGTTTAGCAACATCTTACGCGATTGTGAATACGCATCCCACATGATCCGCTTGGAGAAAAGCGTAAGTGTGAGATATTGTAATCCGGATCCGAATAGGCAAGCACGCCGAAGCAGAATCTTTTTCTCACTTCTGTTCTTTTTTAGGTCTTAACACTGTTTTACTTCAGAACTATCTATCTGGTTCGTTTGAAAAAATTCCTTGATTAATTTTAACAGAGGCATGCACGCAAGAATGAATTGTGTTCATTATGCTTAACCTAATCCATTTCAAACGTACTATCAACCTACTTTTGCTTGTTCATAATTGCTTTGATATGGTAACAGATTCGATCCATTGTTTGGACAAGCTCTTCATACAGACCTAATTCCTGTTGATGCTTCCATTTTCCGTAAACACGAACGTGATCTTCTAGCGGGTCGATATAAATTTCGCCTTCTTTAAGCAATACATTTCTAAGATAACTATCTAATTGTCGGTCTCTACTCACTATCTCAGCAATCTTTCCCCCTTCCCAATTTATTTTTACTACATGCTTCTTAGAAAAATGACCAACTGTGCTCGCCTTGCATTTTGCGATCAACTCAGAAGGGTTGCTAACACTACCCATAACTATGAAATGCATCTGAAAGTAGTCAAGGGCACCATATGGCGGTAGGTCGTTGTCCTTATCACGTGTAGAGATCTCGCCTGATTCGCGCAGTAATGACATTTTAGACTCGTGTTCTTTTCCACTTTATAAAAACTATTACCTAAGTAGCAAGAATACTTGTAATATCGATTTCAGTATTTCAGTCCCATACAGTCACAATTAAACTGGTTCCACATCCAAAATTTGAGGTCACGTCTTTCGCATTATGTTAAACAAGACCAAAACATACCTTCTTACAGATTTAGACAATTCTGAAGCGTCTTGAAATTTTTCGATGTCATTCCCTAAGGCCAATGTTAACCTCCGAGGGATTTTGAGTTCATCGTCAAGATAGATGAGAAACGCGAAATAGAGAGCTTTAAGAAGGGCCTCTTGATTCTCTGTCATTACGTTCGGATCTTCCATCAGTTTTGAGAGGATGAACGAGAACTGGGTAGTTAGGATGACTCTTTCATGGTCGATCACACTTGAATCATCAAATTTGATAATGCCCATTCTTAAGAGATCTTCAATACTCGCAGCGAGATTCTCCACCGTTTCCTCATGATCAGGTTCGGACATTGAATAAGATCAAGAAATTAAGTCATACAACCGTATTAACAATTCGCATGTACTCCTCGATTAAGATAGGATCTACTATTCCTTGAACAACTGATCTCTGTCCAGTCGAGAGAGTGATATCTAAAGCAACTGCACTATAAGGAACATCAAAGCGATCTATGACATCCATCTCGCGGATATCAATTATTAGAGAAATCATTGACTGGTGAATCTTAAAGCCAAGTATCCTACTTATCTTTCTGCTCCCAGAGCCACCTGCGCGTCCACCCGCAGACCCAAAAGACTCTTCTACCAGTAGTACAAAAACTATGCTATGCTCAGATTTGCTCAAGTCTACCTCAGTTGAAGCTACTACAAGTTTACGAGCTGGAAGTGACAGTACTTCCTCAAGCGAGCTAAAATTCGTCATGGTCGTCAGGAATTGTATCTTGAATGTATTTCAAGTACGCGATGTATAGTTCATGGTTTCAGATAAACTAATCGACGCATTTTGCGCACCAATCGCTGGTAGTTCAACCAAAGAATCACATGTTACAGGGCGTTGTCACCTGACTCTTTCGAGCCGATATCGTACGCCTCTAATACATCATAGACAAATATCTTTCCATCTGATAGAGAACCTGTACTTATTTTTGCCAATATATCATCTATTAGCGGCTTCAACTTCTCCTTACTGACTAGAACCTCGACTTTCATACGTGACCCAAATTCAGGGACGTACCGCATTACACCTCTTCCCACAGCTACAGGCTCTTGTCTTGTGCGGCCGCGGCCTTTAACATCATAGAAGGTTAGTCCACCTACATTATGCTGGTGCAACAAATCGTTCAAATCACGGAGGCGCTCAAGCGGAATTATTAGATCAATTCGTTTCAACTTTCTCTTGGAGTATACCCAATTCTTATATAATATTTTTTGAGATAACCATGGTGCTGCTACTAGGGATACTAGGTCAAACTTCTGTCTCCTTCTTCAAGAGTTGCAATATTAATCGCTTGCTCAATACTCGAAAGAAATATGATCCCATCCCCTTGTTCTCCACTATCTCCGCTTCGGGCATGTTTTACAATAGTCCTAATTACTAATTCTACTCGATCGTCGGGAACTGCGATTTCAAACTTCATCCGAGGGACAAGATCGTATGACACGGGTTGTCCACGCCACTGCAAGTGAAGTTCCCTTTGTCTGCTCCATCCTGAGACCGAAGACACGGTCATACCCCCAATCCCAATACCCCGCAATTGCTCTTTAACCACTGGCATCTTCTCGGCTCTGATAATAGCTTGGAGCATTTTCAAAGAAAATATTCGTCAATATGTAATTCTGAGTGGTATATATATCGTCTCGTAATAACCAAGGCCTCATTGTTCTACATATGCTCGCTCGGCGTGTTGAGCAATATCTAACCCTATATCCTCTTCAACTTCTGTAACACGAAGACCAATTGTCTTGTCAATCACCTTCATGATAACTATGGTTCCCACAAACGCCAGGCCTGCGGCTACAGCCACTCCTAGAGCTTGGATTGCCAACTGAGATGCATTTCCATAAAGCAAACCTTCAGGACCATCCGGATTTACAAGCGTTGTTGCAACAAACCCAATAGCGAGCGCTCCAATTATGCCAGTTAGGCCATGTACTGAACTGACATCGAGTGCGTCATCGATTTTCAACCTTTCCTTGATCAAGAGGATTCCAAAATACGAAGCAAACCCCAACACAATTCCTAAAAAGAATGAGCTTTGTGCTGTTATGAAACCAGCAGCGGGAGTCACACCGGCAAGACCGCAGATAGCACCGTTGATCGCTGCGGTCGTAGATGGTTTCTTCGATCTTTTCCATGACAGTAAAATCCAGACTACTGCCGATGTCACCGCTCCAATCTGGGTTACTAGGAATGCATTCGCTGCCAAGGCACCTGATGCTAGTGCACTCCCGGCATTAAAGCCGAACCAACCTAACCAAAGTAAGGATGCACCCAGAACCGCAAGAGGGATATTATGCGGCACCATTATATCTGGACCAAAATTCTTTCTACGCCCCAAGACAAGTGCTGCTGCAATTGAAGCCAAACCTGCAGACGTATGAATTACAATACCTCCTGCAAAGTCATATACTCCAAGATTAGCTAGCCAACCTCCTCCCCACACCCAGTGTGCGAGCGGGAAATACACCACGAAGCTCCATGCCACAATAAAAATCACAAATCCGCTGAACTTTACCCGTTCAGCGAATGCACCAGTGATCAGTAGAGGAGTTATAACCGCAAACATCATTTGGAATGTAGCAAATGTTACACCAGGAATAGATGGAGCATAATCCAGAGCGCTGTCAAAAGGTACCTCATTGAAGAAGGCCCATTGCAGGCCGCCAATAATTCCACCTATTGACGGAGAGAACACCAGCGTAAATCCTATTAAGAACCACAATACTGAAAGAATTGCCAGACCCGAAAAGGTTTGCATCATCACAGACAAGGAATTTTTGCCTCTGATGAGTCCTGCTTCAAAGAAGCCCAGCGCTGGTGTCATAAGCAGAACCAAGCCAGTAGCAATCATCATCCAAGCAGTATCACCAGTATCTATCGGCACTTCCATGATACATTCCGCCCCAAGTATAAAAATTTTTACAACTAAATAGTCCAAAAATATCTATCCAAGTAATCACAATTGGTATCGCCAAACAGGATGAAAGATTGAAGAAATGAATTATATCACCACTTTCCAATGAGATTTGATTTCACTAATCAACACATAATAATTAGGCCGATTTGTTTCAAATAAAGCTCGATAATGAACTGTAAAGTTCAAGGAACTTTACTGCATTATGGTAATCTGGTGATCTGACCACTAACAATATTACTTTAAGGCAAACTTACCATTTTGACACAAGTGATAGCCGCTTTGATTTTTGCTCGTTGAAATCGCTACCATGTATACATTGATAATATCAGTTTGCCTAAACATGAAGGCGTCTCTGATATTGGTTAAAGATTGAATAGGAATACTTATTTAAACCATATCATAAATGGGATTTTCAGAAGATCGACTTAAGCTTCCTTCCCCCTAGCCAATTCTGATTTCCATTGCTTGACCAAAAGAGACTATCGATATTAGATTCTTTGTGTCGTAAGCAATTTTTATTATTCAAAAATTAGATTTGTGATTCATGAGAGAATTTTATGGGAGATAAAGGCGAATTCTTGAAAAAAACATTTTATAATGACAAGCAGCAATATTACGCAGAATGGTCAAGACGGAATCCTCAGATGGCCTTAAAAGAGGCCAACCTGCTCCACGATTTAGCTTGAGCGGAATTGACGGAAATAAATACTCGTTAGAAAATTTTACACAGAGCAAGACAGTGCTAGTCGTCTTCATGTGTAACCATTGCCCCTACGTAAAGGCTAGAATAGGCGACCTTGTGGAGCTTCAATCTAAGTTTCCAACAGACGATCTGACTATAATTGGCATCAATAGTAACGATCCGAATTACGAGAACGAGGGATTTGATAACATGATCAAGTTTGGAAGGGAGTACAAACTTAATTTCCCATACGTAATTGATGAAACTCAACGCATAGCAAAATTATATGGTGCCATTTGTACTCCAGATCCTTTTCTTTTTGACGATAAACGCAGACTCGTCTATCATGGACGTATAAATGATGCGATTGATCCTCAGATGAATCCTAAGACTCCCATATTGGAGGATAATGTAAAAAAGGTCCTGTCAGGAGGCGTAATCGAAAAGGATTTCTTTCCTTCAATTGGCTGTTCTATTAAGTGGATCAGTTGAAGGTGTTCGATCCTGGTGAATAGGTGTCCTGGTGAATTGGTGTATCTCTTCTTAAGAGAGTAGGGCGGAAAATAAATATACGCCTACCCGTACTTATATGAGACTCCCTTAGTGCCCCGAGGATGTCTCCATAAGGTTTCATACGCACAGGTGCCACACTCTATGCATCCCTCATGTTGCAGAATTACATTACCATTCTCGTAGCTATAACAACGCGTGGGACACAAAGATGCCATCTTTACCATAAATTCACTCCGAGGCTTTGTCACCTGTATATGCGGGATTGAATCATCATTGTAATCCAGTTTCGCAATCCTTTCCTGTAGTGATGGAGTAGTTGGAACATAGTTACTATCTATCGTCTTGCCCAATCTGTCGGCTAGCTCAACTGGAACATTTACGTAAGTATCAACAGATTCAACCAAAGGTAACAGACGGTCAAATCCGAGCATATTTGCAAACCCTACTGCAATTCCTCTTAAAGTGCCGCTGGACATTAGCTTAAAAATCATCCCATATCTCGAACCTACTATATCCTTTGGAATATTCTTGCTGCAATCAAGGAAAATCTTAAGGTAATCCTTGTCAATTTCTTTCATGTCTCTTGTATATGGGCTCTCTTCCACAGACTTTGTGTAGAAATTACCAAGATATTGCTCATCAAAGTTGTTCCTATCTAAGGACCGCGCGACAGCGTTTGCCGCCCTTACTGCGTCATCTATGCCCACATTAAGCCCTTCAATTCTTGGACCGACAAACACACCTCGACCAGCTGCATCGCCTACAAAAAGTATATTTTTATAATAAGGTGCTTTCATTCTACATCGCTTGCCATCAGGAATTAATTTAGTGCTGTATTCTAATTCTACGTAATTATCGCCAAATTCATAGTTGTATTTTTCTACTAGCTCATTCTCTAGAAAGGCGATCCTACTCTCTATCTCATCTTTTGTCCCATACTTGCCGCTTTCGATTAGTCGCTTAATTCCATCTCTAGAATAGTATTCAGAGCGGAGATTGTTCCAGTTCTTTAGTAGCTTGACTGCCATAAAGTGTTGGCGAATCTCTTCGTCCTTTGAGATCAAGGCTTGACTAGATTTCTTTGCAGGCACTCTGTCCTTGACAAATTCTGCTACTAACTTATTTCGTATTAGAGTATCGATTAGTCGTGAGGGTTCAATTGGATTATCCATCAAAGAGTCCATGTGATATACTGCTCCGAGAGAGAGGGTATCTCTATTCGTATACAGAAAGCCTCCGCCTATATGATTCATAGTCACATCTCCCGCGAACAAATGCGCAGCCCCTTCTTCACTTGTAACTTTAAATCTCTCCTCCAAAATTGTTTCAGGAAGTTTAATTACGACTTTTACTCCTTGATAAAGCTGTTCCGAAGAGAACTTGTTTCGCGCTTTGGTAACTTCTGCTAGTTCAGAGTTTACCCCATCAGCTGCAATGACAGCTTTTACTCTAAATGGTTCTAGCTCATCTGTATCTATCACAATATCACTGTTACCCTGCTCCCATCTAACAGATCTCAGATGGACTCCCGATATTATCCCTCCCCCCATCTTTTCTGACATATCACTTGCCTCTTTGGCAAGCCATGGAATGAGTTTACTCAGCAAGACAGAGTAGGCATAATTGATCTGATATTCGTGGACAGGAGTTAAGTCAATTGAATATAATTTATCTTTAGATGTAGCGTGTAATATATACTGCGTTATGGATCGCTCATAGGGAGCATCATCAATAAATTCCCGTCCAAATACATCCTCAATATTATATACTCTACCGTTCTTAGGTTTTTTTGAATAGAGAATCCCCCCTGAAATGTTCTTAGTTCCTGGTGTGTTCCCAGCTTCAAGTAACACAGCTTGTTTTCCAAGGTTCGCGAGTTGGCGTAGCGCCGTAAGCCCACTTGTTCCTCCTCCAACAATTGCAACATCATATCTTTCCATATCTTAGGCCCTCTTCTCTATCATTAACATATGTTTTTTTATGTGTTCAGTGAGAGTGGGTAAAACTTCCTCCAATCGTCCTTTTATAAAAATATCACATTCATCTCTAAATGCTGCATCCGAGTCAGGATTTATTACAACTACAAACCCTGATTCTTTCATACCTGCAAGATGTTGAACTGCTCCGCTGATACCTATAGCAATATATACTACTGGCGAAACCTTTCTACCACTGGTGCCAACCACCCTTTCGGGGATCATGTAGGACAGCAGATGCTGATCCTTAGTTTGGTAAGGCCTTTTTGAGATTGGAAGAGATATACCTATCTCAGCGTTGAGTGCTCTGGCAAATTGTTCAATCAGTTTGAAATTATCCTCGGGAGAATCTCTAATTCCTCGACCGTAGCTAACTATGATTTTGCAGCTCTCAAAATCAATCGTAGACTTGATAATGTTTCTACTCAATACCTTAATTCTTAAATCTTCGTCGGAGATCTGGGGTTCAAAATCTATAATCGTTCCTGTTCGCTGATCCTCCTTGGTTATAGGTTCGAAGACACCTGGAATGATACTACATGATTGTGGATGATATTCTCTAGCAGTAACCGGATTCCTATTATCAAGGCATAGGATAGTAGTCCATAGAAACCCAGAGAAGTCTGGCCTGTACATTTCTAGAGTTTTCTCAAATTTAACAGGTTGACCTTTAGTCTTGTGCTCGTGCCTAATCTCAAGGTCAGAAATAACCAGTTTATTAATGTCGGATGCCAATCCTGACTCGAGTTGTGCCAACACCGTTGAAGACAAATGTCGTCCAGTGTTGTCCGCAGAAAAGAACATATACCTAGGTTTTTTGTAATTTTCGGAACGATTAGGAGATATCGAACTTGCAACATTCTTGTCTTCAGCTATTTGACATATTATTTTAGTATACAGTAGATTCGTATAGTGTTTTAAGGAATGATTATCTGCATACACTACTACGTCTGCACCAAACCTGATCAGTTCTTGACACAGATGTCTAACATTATCGCCAAGTACTACGGCAACCACTTTTTCATTACTTGAGTATTTCACATTGAAATTATCCATGAGCCGTCTTGCTTCGCCAAGCATTTCCAAGCTTACAGGCACTGGAATGCCTTCTTCATGCTCTATTACAACATAGAGATGTTGGTAAGATTCGATCCGAGCTAAATCTCCCGTGCTTGGTTCTGAATTTTGTGTCACTCCGCTCATTTAATAGGCGCCTCCGTCATAAGCTGAATGAGTTTTTTTGCGACCATATCGAGCTTAACTGTGTCATTTCCATCAACAAATTCGACTCTCCTCTTGGCCTTTGCTTTAGGAATCTTTTCCACTTTATACACAATGGTTGGCGAACCGGGTAGCCCCACATACCGAGGATCTGCACCTAGACCTTCGGAATTGAATACTTGTAGATATTTTTCAAAGTTGTCGGCCTTATTTCGTGCTTCGTTGAGATTCCTTGCCAAGGAGAGCCTTTCTGAAATTGTGTTAAATGATGGCTTATAGGAAGGATCGGCCGATATGAAAACGGGTAGAGGCGCTTGAATCTCTTCTATCACATCATAAAAGCCGTATAACGAGATAAATCTTTTAGCATATATACTCTTACCCTCTTGATCGATATGAAAGTCGATAACATTTCCTATGAAAGGGTAGCCCAGTTTCCATGCAGTTTGCGGGCCTGTTTGGCCAGTTTCGCCGTCGGATGCTCTATGGCCAGATATAACAATATCGGCCCCCAAACCATTGTTCATACGTGATACGCCTAGTCTAAGCACTTCTGCGGTTGCTAAGGTATCCGCACCTGCAAATATCCTATCACTATACAAATGCAATTCGTCTGCATTGGAGATAAGTTGAGCTTGTCTCAAAGCTTGATTAGCGATGGGCGGTCCCATCGTGCCAATTGCCACTTTTGCGTCATATTTTACCTTACAATAAAAGGCGGCCAGTGTGGCTGCTGCGCTATGTGGGCCGAGTATATTTTTGGTTTCTGCCCTGTTAAGAGTGCCGTCAGGATTGTAGCTTACATTTCCTTCGCTAAAGTCTGGCTCTAATTTCACTATTACTCCTACATTCAATGGTCGTACTGGCATGCAGTCATACCTACCCATAGATACCCTTTAAATGGCTTTTGGACAGGGTCACAACTATTTTCTAACAGTTAAAAGATCAACATTGGTTTTGATGCTTTGGGCTCAATAGAAATCAAGAATCTTGTGAATATACTTACATTTCTACTGGGTTTGAGGTAGGCTCAAGGTTTCTTCAAGATAGTACGAACGCAATTGCTCGTATAGACCTCTCAATAGCTTGTATAGCTCTGGCATTCTTGGCTCTAGTATTGTATAGGCTAAATAAAAGTCCTCTGCCTCCAAAAGATATCTTTTTATCTTCATATAGACTACTGGTTTCTTATTCGTTGAAGCTGTATACGCTATGAATTTCATATTGTTCACCCTATCGAAAAGCTTGATACACTTGAGGTCGTAATCTGCGTTTGCCAAAACTACACAGTAATCATGGAATCTTTCTTGTTCCATGTCTTTTTTAGAGGCCTTCTTTTCGTAAGAATCGAGTGCAGGAGTTCTTAGAGAATGGAGCACATTAAGCACACGATTTCCAAATTGATATCGCAGGTAAGCATCAAATCCATAAGACCTTGTTTCATAAAGGTTGAGGATGCGATCGTTATCCTCTAAGACGTCATGTAGAACCGCACTTGCAATTTCCACTGTGGTGATGGCTTTATTATGCTGCCGGTAATGAACTGTCATATTCTTTGCCACTGGCCAGATATGTGTATCTAAGAATGAAGAGACCCCGTCTTCTCTTTTGACACCTTCATGAACCTCTTCAGCAACAGCCATCGCGCTTTCAAGAAAACCATCTACTCTAATATCTACATCATTTTCCAAAAAGGAAAGAAAAGATTCTTTGCTAAGCGTCTCGATGGATAATTCCATACCATGATATAGGTGAAGTTAAAGAAAAGGATTGCTCGATAATTTATTGTCCAATGAAGTGAGGTTCAAATATAGTCTCTCGTACGTTAAAACCATATTGATATTCTATTCTAAAGAACCGACCAAGTCTTGAATTATAAGTTCTTCCCTTACATCAAAAAAATCTCGATTCCTTATAGGGACGAGGACGGCTCCGGACCAAAACGAATTATCCGTCTAATGTGATCTTTTTCTCCAAAATGATTGTGATGAGATTTACCGTTTATCTTGAAACTTTTTTTACAATATATAAATGTCATCGAATATGGCGAACCCCTCTATTCACGAACT
>JAATVS010000352.1 GCA_014523695.1 Nitrososphaerales archaeon TH5895 | reverse complement strand
ACCATGATTGTTGACGGCATAAAACTCTCCTTGAACCTTTTGATTTGATGCCAAGATCGACATAGTAGTTCCACTTGGGTGAGGAAGACCGTCTGAAACAACCTTCCATTTTTTGCCATCTTCATCATCTTTTCTGTATAGAAATGTTTCAGCACTGTTGGGAGAGAATGACTTGAAAGGGCCATCAGAGGCTGAGACAATCACAGCATCAGGATTACCCGAATCAACTGCTATCCCAGCAAGGTAACTATGTTTCAATCCTTCCAAGGGTCTACTCCATGATTCTCCATAATCAAAACTTTCATAGTACCCGTCGCCTGCAGAGGAATAGAGGCGCTTGGGCGCTTTTGGATGAGTGGCTAAAGTATGTGTGTCATACGGGCCTCCTTTAACTCTGTCTATCCAAGTTTTACCTCCATCACGACTTTGCACCAGGGCTCCTGCTTCTATAGCGACAAATAGATAATTAGGATTGGTTGCATCTGGTTCAATCCAACGAACGTGATGAGTATATGGTCTCGGTGGAAAGCTCCATGTTTTTGACGAGGGTAAATCATTTAATGCTTTCATTCTTTCCCAACTATCTCCTCCGTCATTTGAAGCATAGAGTGCACTTGGCTCGGTTCCTGCATATACCTTGTTAAGCCTATTCCTACTATTCAGGGAACGAACCGCAACAGACATGATTCGTGGGCTGGAGAAACTATCTTTTCCAATGTTATCCCAGGACTGGCCACGGTCTTCTGTTTTCCACAGACCATTATCGAAAATACCCCAATATGCGCGGTTAGAGTTTTGAGGATCAAATGCTATGCACGATGGCTTATGCCCTGGAGATTCTGACTTTTTACCTTGTGGATTACCACCTTTGGAGATCTCCCTGATCTTAAAATCATCTGAGGAATCAAGCACGAGAACAGAATTGAGAATTCCAACCATAATGGTAGTCATTAACTCATGTATTTCGAAACAGCTCTTATAACTTTGATCATTCCATATTTAGATTATCGAAGCGACCAACACACTGCTGACTGCCCAGAAGGTCAAGAGTTAAACGAGGAGGCTGGTCTTTGCGTGTTGGAGGAACAGCCTGCTGAGCAGCCGGAACAAACAGCCGAAGAACCAGAACAGGAACAGTCTCAAGTTGAGGAACCAGAGCAGCAGTCATTTGAAGAAGGGGACACCGCAGAAGATAACGCGGGCTCAGAGGATAACGATGACGACGAAAACGACTGAGTCGCTATCAACCCTATTTTTTTATTAACATGTCATTGCAGGGCTGCCATATTCACTCAATCTCAAGTTACTAGTTCAACAGTAACAAACTTTCACGAATGAAATCGCTTGTGATATTTTGCATGAATGTCCTTTCATGGCATTCATAGCAGTTTAAATCGTATGAAATCTTTATTTCACCGGTCTTATTTTTCTGTTGCTTATCTAGACGTAGCTTAGAACTCTTCTGAGTCCAAACACTAAGCTAAATATGATTCACATGATCCAAGAGGAAGATCTTAACGCGTCCTCCTATCACGAATCTCGTATGTACTCGTCGTGCCGCCGTAACCACAGCCCCGTTTCGTTCCGTCCATTCGGTGCCCGATCGAGCCACTGGTACATCCCGAGGAGCGCGTCTAAGCCGCGCGCGTAAGTGGAGTATGTGTGGTAGACGATGCCGTCGGAGAGTGCGAACGCGCTCATTCCCGGCGCCTCGCGGGTGTAAGTGGGGCCGTCGGTGCCGGTCATGGCCGCGATTTCGCCTATGACAGCCGAGTCACGTGTCATGCCGAGCGTGCTGTAGTTGTAGTCGACGCTGCCGGAGCGCTGCTGTCCCTCGGTAAATGAGGTGTTGAAGTCGTAATTGAAATCGCTGTTCAGCGACGACGCCCACGTGAACGTCCAGCCCATGCGGCGCTTGTAGGCCTGGAGCGCGGCGAGTGGGGCTCGTGAGACCGCGATCATCGCGACGTCGTGGTTATCAAGGTGCACGGCGAAGCCATTAAAGCCGTCCGCGTTCGCAGAGCATGCCGGGCAGCCGGCTGTGTACTCGGGGCCGAACATGAAATGATAGATGATGAGCTGCGAGCGTCCTCTGAACAGATCGGCAAGAGACGCCCTGCCCTCGTCGGTCTCGAAACGGTACTCTTTGTCAATTCGAACCCATGGCAGCCTCTGCCGCCACTGCGCCAGCTCGTCGCTACGCCGTGTCAGCGCCTTCTCTGCCTTGAGCAGTTCCAGCCGAGCCTCAAGCCACTCTTCACGTGTCCCGATCTTGTGGTCGGTCATTGTTTCTCTCCTTCTGCACAATAATTCCATTGAAATTCTTCTGTCAAGTTTGATTTACTCATGAACAATAGTATACCTAGTATAGTTTAAAAGCATGCAAGGGAATAAAAGTATAGTCGGCAAAATACATTAAGGGTCTTAACCTATTACCAGACGGGACTCTGAGTACACCAGTTCAAATGAAGGTCCGGAACACTATATGGATTGACATTACTAATCACCGCTTATCATTTTTTCACGAATGATCTCACTTGTGGTATTGCACTACAGCAGCACAAAAACAGAGTTTGGAAATTTATTATACGTCTAGGAGCACAATAAAATGGTTTGTTGTCCTTGGGAATGACTGCAGGAAGTTCGAAATGCATGATAGAGCATTACTTCCTATTCATGCTGTAAGATGTTAATCAGTTTTCCGAATGGATCTCGGACATAGAATCTCCGAACTCCCCAAGGCTCACTTTTTGGACCGTACTCGATCGGAATGCCTGCTTTTTTGACTCTCCTCAAGGCAGTTTCAATGTCGTCGACTTCGATAGACAAAACCGGGACAGGTGTTCCAGATCCTCCCTCTGAGGCAAAACTGACCTGAACGGTCATCTTTGAGTTTGAGCCGTAAGTTCGTATCCACCCGTGATCCATAACTCGCTCAAGGCCAAGAACATCATGGTAGAAGGTGTCTGCCCTATCTACGTCTGAGGTTTCGATGTTGGCAACGACACGATTGATTCTCATTTTGACACTACTCGTATCTCTGTCAAGCGGGCTAACTATTAAGTCTGCGTCGATGCTCCTGCAGTTCTGGCATTAGGTAGCAGGAAATAATATGAATATTAACTGAATAACTCGGCAGATGAGAATGGCAAAGTTGTATATTGCTTCGAGTCTTGACGGCTACATCGCAAGGGAGCAAAGGAAGTAGACTATGAAAGACCGATAACGTATAACATATGATAACGCCTTCAATGCATTCACGTTGTCATTGCAGTTCTGGCATTAGGTAGTTAGTCTTCAGTTATAGCATCACTGAATAGAAAATATCTATGATTTAAGTTAGAGCCTGATTTCCCTCAACTCAGATAAACAAAACCTACTACTCTGCTAACATAAATGAATACCAAATATTTGGTCCTAGTATCAGCAATGGCAATCATGCTCATCGGCGCAACAGCACTTGCAACAGAAGATGCATTTGCGACAGAAAAGAAACATTATGGAAAGAGCCAAACAACATCACAAGTAAATGATTGTGGCAATGATATACTACCTGAGAATGTCGGATGTCAGAATACAGATAGACAGTTGCAAGGCGATAACAACTCATGCACTTCTAACTCATTAACGGCAAGCCAAGTATTTCCAGATGAAAGGAGTGATGAAGAGATCCAGGCTTTCCAGATTCCCGGAGAATCTGAGGGTGGGATTATACGGAATCCATTTGGACCAGGCGACCCATTCGCACCTTTACCATCCTGTTAAACTCTTGACGCTCATCGCTGCACACAATAATATGTCTGTAGACGAGCTGTTAGGAAAAAAAACTTGAAGGGGTACTAATTAGGGGGTAACCTCTCCCTCATGAGATCGCTAGCGATATTCCACATCTTCAACACTACTAACTTGTATTTCTTGAAAGCGTATTGGGAAGTAGAGGCCGTTACGGATAGAGGCAACTGGACCACTGCAAAGTATGAGTTTTTCTGAGAGTGGATCTTGTAGAAGGCCCAATACTGCAACTAGAAAGGCGGCCGGAAACGACTGTGGAAGTATCCCAAACTAATTTCTATTGCATTGAGGGGTCTATATCTACCTTTTATCATCTGCGGTTGAATAAGTAAGTCGTAATAAAAGCAAGCCTCCTGTTACTGCAGCAAGATCTAATAAACTGCCTGGCATTAATGATATTTCACCGTCACAGGATCGCAAAAATCACTTACGATACATATTTTTCAGAGGGGAATTAAGATTCATATACAATGATGGCAAACCAAGGCTCAAAGCCAGGGTAGACATGTATTTCTTTTGCGGTGGGTTCAATCCCTTTCAACATCGAGTATTGCTTTGGTTCAAACAAAATCACTCTGATTCCAATACCTACACGCTTTTTCTTGTATGGTCTTGCATCGATATGTATCGCTGAATCTAATTTTTTCATCTTGTAAAGAGGTGCTGCTCCAACTTGACCTATGACATTCGAAAGCACCATATTCCAAAGATAATACTTGCCCTTGAATGATTTCAACGGCTGATGTTGGGCTATTTTCTCTTTGACTCCATTCCGCGTCCGCCAAACAGATCCATCCTTGTGATAGGAAGTATGAAAGCCACCCTGATCTATAGTTTTCAGGGCATAGGAATAGTATATGCCATTTGGGGCGATTGAAATCCACATGACTCGCTTTGTTCAGTCCCATCGGTCACAATCACTTCCAGTTCGGTCATATTTATGACACTGACTGCATAGTAGGATATATTCTTCCGTGGACGACCATTTTCAACACAGAATTTCTTCTGATGTTGGGCCCAGGATTGACAGCGATATGGGTTATAATCTAGCGCCTGGGTGTAAGTATTCACCAAATAGAGGACGATTTGAAGCCTGAAAGTACAGGCTTCTAGGTTTCGAAGTCTTTTATGAAATACCGGCTACTAGAATACCATTGAGTGAAGAGGTATTATCCTAAGAATGTACAGACGAAAAGCATACTGAATGTTCGGGTGTGGCCTATGTTGAGTCTGGTACATACCAATGTCAGTGTCGTTGTCACTACCCTGAGGCTTGACCCTACCTACCAACCTACCTACCGTTATTACATAAGCACATTTCTTCTATTTGATACATGAATAATCCTTTTGGTCGTAGGTTTTAACTTCACATTGATCAGTCGAACGATGTCTCAGACTACTGCGATTACAAAAATGACAAGTGACGCTTATCATGGTCACAAAAGTAGAGACCACTATAAGATTGTAGCCGATATACCCGTAAGAATGTCAATACACTTACGCGCCAGTAGCCTCATAATTACTTCTTTGTGTGTGGAGGTGAAGTAAAGATTGCCCATTTCATATATTGAGATCTTTCGTCCTGAATGTGACGCAGTTGATTGCAAAGAAGAAGCCAAATATGAACGGAACATCAAAGTTCGTGATGGTTCAGGAGAGCCTTTAATATTTACTGCATACTTCTGTTTATTTCACAAAGATAAAGCAAACACGCCGTGGGATGAATGCAGCGAGGACGATGATTCTTCGCAACCGTGATAGAAAATGTTAATGTTACCACTACTAGTGGCATTTACTAGTCTGACGATATTATTGATCAATTCATTGCAACTT